>CACXHF010000246.1 GCA_902767305.1 uncultured Eubacteriales bacterium | reverse complement strand
GCTATAGAGGAGTTTGGCAAAGGAAAATACACTCGCACAATTTTACACGCGTGTAAGTTGAACAATTGACAATCTTGCACGCGTGTAATATAATGCGTGTGAGGTGATAAAGGTGGATTTGATTATTCCGCAAAGGGAAACTCTGGAGATAGAATTCAAAAGTGATGAAATTTTCCCGGTTTTCCGGTCTGTCCTTTCAGGAAAGGGGATGCTCCGAAAAGAGAAAGAGAAAGTTGGCCCACACCGTTGGTTTTCATTGCCAAATGCGCGGGCTTTCGCTATACTGCTTACTGAATGAGCTTTTGCAGAAGAATCCCTCTGCCCGGTTACGGAACCTGTTCATGCCAGATGTCCCCCTTTAGACGGCTTTGTGCGCCGCCGTGCCGTTTGTGAAACGATCCGCACAGGGTATTCTGATGAGGAGCTGCCGATCTCATTCCGGGAGAATCGCCCATGCATGGCAGGGAAAGGATTGACGCAGATGTCCTCTCTGCAGGCAGAAAGTGGGACGGGTTCGGGAGGAGAGCGGTTCCGGCAGTGTCCCGTCCGTCTGCTCATTCGGGAATGTGATGGACATCTTTCATGCGAATAGTCGGCAGTTATGAGGGATGTTCTGAGTCTTTCCGGCAAAGGCATCATCCAGGCAAATGCCTTTGCATCAGGCGGAATAAGCCGGTCTTTCCATCGTCATCCCTGCAGAATGATCCTCAGGAAGCCGTCTGTTCATCCGGAAATTCCAGGTTTTCCGGGAGCAGAAAAAAGGGACCCGATGAATTCGGATCCCTTTCGATCAGACATGTTCAGAAGTCAGCAGCCTGCGTTTTATTTTGCGGTGCTCTGTTCACCGGCGATGCGGCCGAAGGTGAAGATATCCGCGATGGCATTTCCGCCCAGACGGTTGCCGGCATGGATTCCGCCGGTTACCTCGCCTGCTGCCCACAGACCCTCAATGGGGGTGCCGTCCGCACGGAGCACGCGGGTATTTGTGTCGATGCAGATACCGCCCATGGTGTGGTGGAGGGAAGCCTTGCGCGGGCTGATGCAGATGCCCATTTCCGGGTTGGCTTCAACGGCAGCAATGTCGATTGCGCCGGAGAGAACTTCCTTGCCGAAATCTTCGTCTTTCTGATTCAGCACGTACTGATTGTATTTTTCGATGGTCTCGCGAAGCTTCTCCTCGGTGAAAGCCGGCGTGCAGCCCGCTGCGGCGGTCTTCGTTGCCTCTGCCAGTTCCTTAAGGGTGCTTCCATACCAGATGTGTCCGCCTTCTACCATTCCGGCAACACGGCCGTCATACGGAGAACCGGTCAGCATCTGATCAGGCTTTGAAATATCGCCGCGGCCGGCATAGATGATGTAGAAGATGCCGTTGTCAAGCGCCAGGGAGGCTTTGGCCAGCACGTCGCGCTCGGCATATTCGTTTACGAAACGATCGCCGTTTCCGTCAATCCAGATCTGTTCAGCGGCATCTGCCCAGATACCATCCGTCATGGTGCCCTTTACCGGGGAGGAGGAAGGCATCATCTGAGCAACGCCCATGCCGAAGGTGTCGGCGCCGAGAGCGGTTGCCATGATGATTCCGTCGCCTTCATTGGTGCCGAGGTTGGTGCTGAGGGTATGAGCCGTCAGATCATCGCCCCAGTATTTGTCATATTCCTTGACCATTGCCGGGTTGGCACAGTAGCCGCCGGTGGCCAGGATCACGCCGTTCGCGGTGTGGATGGTAATTTTTGTACCGGTGACCGTTTCGGCCTTTGCGCCGACAACACGGCCGGTGTCATCTGTCAGAAGCTCGGTGCCGCGGGTTTCGGTGTAGATCTTGACACCCTTTTCCTCGGCAACTTTGACCAGCTGGGGAATACGCTCTGCACCGCTCATGAAGCTGTGCGTGCGCGGCCACATGGCGCCCAGAACGGTTCCGAGACCCGGATATCCGCCGTAATTTGCTTCCTTGCCGTAGGACGCATTGAGGCCGATGGTGCTCATCCATTCAAAAGAACCAAGGGCATTTTCTGCCAGGGTGCGGGCAAGCTCGATCTTCGGGGCAACATAGCTGCCGTCCAGAAGCTGACGCAGGCCGCCGGTATAGCAGTGCCACATATGCAGGGCAACGGAGTCAAAGCCGGGCATATCCACACCGACGGTTTTGCCTTCGTTGGCGGCGTAGAATTCGTTGATGTCTGTCTTGAGCTGTGCGAGAACGGACTTCCACTCCGGGAACTGGTCGAATTTGAGGGAAGGATCATCCTCGGAGATGGCAAGATAGCCGTCCATCGTGTCTTTCTGGGAACGGGTGAGGAGCATAACGCTCTGGGCTTCCGGATCCACTGCATTGTAGGCTGCGCCTGCAACCATGGTGTTTCCGCCCATGACGCTGCTCTTTTCGATCAGGATGACGTTTGCGCCGCGCTCAGCTGCCGTAATGGCTGCTGCCAGACCGGCACCGCCGCCGCCCATGACCAGAACGTCAGTTGACCACTCTTCATCAGGACCGGCCGGCTCGTGGTACGCTTCGGCGGTCATGGCCGGAACTTCGAGTCCGGAGGCCTTGATGGCATTCTTTACCGCTCCGACGATGGCATAGCTGGCAAAGGTTGCTCCGGTGACGGTATCGACACTCACCGTCTGATGCTCGATGATCTGTGCCGGGATGCGGTCCCTGGCAACGTAGGTGATGTTCTCGGTTTCCGGATACTTTTCATACTCAATTGCTGTGATTTTTCCGTCGTCAATGGTGACGTTGACGATGACCTCACCCTGCATGCCGCGTGCGGAACCGGTGAATACGGCGGGTTCTGCAGTCACGGAGCAGATCATGAGGATCATCATGGCAAAAGCCAGAAGCATGCATAACGCTTTACTCATTTGAAATACATCCTTTCTGTTTTTTAGCGTTGGACAAAGTATAAGGCTCAAGCCAACTGTACAGTCAACCCCTTATTTTGACGGATTCAGAGGCCTGAAATGCAGGCCGGATTGCTGTACGTACGGATATTTCGACCCGGGTCCGCCCTTCCGGAAACGGACAGGGTCAGCCGTCCCGGGTTTCGGAGGGGATATCCCGCGGTTTACGGACCGGATTCCCCCCTCCAGTTACCTGCAGGGTTTCATCGGCTTTGGGATGAACTGCAGGAGGACAGACAGTGAAAATGTGGGTTTTCTGTCCGGAATCAGATCAATGTGCAAGGAGGCAGCTGAATGAATTTCACGATTGGAGAACTTGAAAAACTGACGGGAATGAACCGGACAACACTCCGCTACTATGACGCGGAAGGTCTCATCGATCCTGCACGTCTTGAAAACGGATACCGGAAGTATTCGGAAATGGATGTCATGAGCCTTGTTCAGCTGAAGCAGCTGAATGCATTCGGGGTGGAGCTTTCCGAGCTGCCAGGGGTGAACAGGAAGATTACGGTGAAGGATATTCACAGATCACTTGTCGGCAAGGAACAGGCGATTGAGCGGGAAATCGAGGAACTGTATCAGAAACTATCCCGGCTGCGTCTTCATGTGGACGCCTTTCAGGAATGCACAACGGAGAAAACAGAGATCACGGAGAGCAGGATGGTCGGTGCGTACAGACTCTATTTTCACGGGTCAGAGTCGGATCCGCCGGAAACGGCAAAGATTTTCAAGCGGTGGATGAATGACGTGCCGGATACGTATTCGGTCATCCGTATTCCGAAACAGGCACTCGGTCTGCCTCAGGAGGCGTTCTGCCCGGTTGAAGCGGGGATCGGCCTGTTAAGCGGTGCATTTCAGCGCCTGCATGAGGTCTATGAGGAACCGATCGAATATACGCCGCCGTGCAAGTGCATTCAGGGGATGATCAGAACCCGCAGACTGGACAGGATTCAGCGGAGTGTCCTGCAGCCTTTTGAGGAATTTATTGCGGAACATGGACTGATTCCGCTTGGCGATTTCTATGGCTGGGTGGTTTATACGCCGGCAGATCATGAGCATGACTGTTTCCATATTTCCATGCGGCTGGGGATCAACTGAGATACTGTAAAATTACTACTCGTTTTTCTGAGGCCGTGTCACATAATTCCACTCTCCGTGAAACCTTCTTCCTGATATGTTTACCGCGGAAATCAGGAACGCTGTGTGGGTCCCGGTATGAAGGCCTTTATGGATGAGATTGCTGCATCCTATGCGAAGATCATGGAGCGGAAGAGCGGCGTTCTTTTCGATGATCTGACCGTCAGAGACAGGGACGGCTTCGATATCAGCCGTGCAGAGGAAAATGGCCTGTGCGATCTGGCTGCAGACGCTTTCCGCAGTATCGGCGGGACACAGACAGCAATTCTGTCTGCCGGTTCTGTCCGGAATAATCCTGAAGCGGGCATCGTGACCTGTAACAGCATACTGAACATTCTGCCATATGCAAATGATATCGTTACGGCAAAAATGACCGGACAGATGATTCCGGATGCACTGGAATATGGCGTGTCTATAGCAGCAAGGTTTCCGCAGGTTTCGGGAATCACGTTCAGGGTAAACCGGGAGCTGCAGGGCAATGTCAGGGTCGATGACAGAAATCAGTTCGTTTCTGTCGAAGGGGAGCACCGTGTTTCGGATGCGATGATCGGAAACGAGACACTGGATCCCAAAGCAGAATAACCATTGACAACGAGCAATTATAATTATATCTTAAGCGGCGGGGATGGATTCACCATGTTCAGAGAAGCTGACCTGCTGTCCATGCGGATGCTCACGGATAATGAGGCCGTTCTCCGTTATGAAGAGAAACCGGACGGAGTGATTCCTGAACAGGTTCAGCATGCGCAGGGAAGGATCAGGGGAACACAGACGGATGAGAATGCGGAGGACAGCCGGCCTCAGGAAATGAATCATGCAGCGTAAAACGATGGCTTTCTGAAGCGGCTCACAGGGCACCGGAATCCGGTTTGTTAAGGCATCCCGGTGTCAGGCATGCCTGATATACGGGCAGTTACAGAAACAAAAAAACAAAGGAGACAGAATATGGCAACAGTATCCAGCGGTATTTTAAAGGAATCCAATTTTGCGAACCTGAAACCGATCGAGTCCAAAGAGGTCCGGCAGGAGGTGTATGATCTCCTCATCAGCGGGGAGGAACCGGTTGCGGCATTTAAAACCGTCCGTGATCAGGTGCTTTTCACCACCAAACGGATTATTGTGGTAAACGTTCAGGGACTTACCGGAAAGAAGATCTCCTACTTTTCCTATCCGTTTTCGAAGGTCCAGTACTTCGGTGTGGAAACAGCAGGCCTTCTGGATGTCGACTGCGAGCTGATTCTTGCCTTCAGTGACGGGGCAACCCTGTCATTTGACTTCAAGGCGGACGTCGATATCCGGCAGCTCAGCACCCTGATCGCCGGCTACGTTCTGTAAAACCGGAAAAGAACCGAAACGACCGGCCATGACGCCGGTCGTTTCACGCTGCCGGCATCCGATGCGGAACTGTGGATACCGGCTGGAACAGAGTCGGGTTCCGGGCAGTTCCGGCTGATGAATGCCCGGGCATTTCTGTGCATCTTCTGCGGGCTGAACCCGATCCGGTCCGGGGCGGAGTGCACTGTCACTGCGGGAGGATCCCGAAGAAAACTCTACCGGCATTCACGCTCAAACCTCTTGTACGACGGGAAAGCAGGTGGTATCATCAGGACAGATGAAGTATCATGAAACCGCTCCCGCCTGTATCCGTGCAGTCAATGGCCAGTGGAGAACGGCCCGGGCGGAAACTGCCGTCCTCACAGGTGCTGCAGCTGCTTTGAATGCCGGAGGCGGATCACAGCGGAAACCGGGCGGATTCTGCGGCCTGTCGGCAGGACCGGATGAGAGAAAAGAAGGGGACGAATATGTCAGAACGGATCGATACAGTAGAGGGATTATTCGGAGAAAAAATCCATTATAAGGATGGCGTACGGGTTGGTGAATCCTGGGAAGGCTTTTTCCCGGGTTCCTACACGCATTATGATGCGGAGGGCAACCGGACGGGCAGTTCGGATCTCGGTGTTTTTTCGGATATGAATCACTATGACAGAGACGGGAACTATGCGGGATACAGCCAGAGAGGAATCCTTGGCGGGATGAACCATTATGACGAGGATGGGAAGTATCAGGGCAGCAGCTATGACAGTCTGTTTGGGACCACTACAGACCTGAATGACTGAAACGGTTTGCGGCCAGGGCAACGGTTTATCCGGAAACGGATTTGATCACAGATAAATAAGCCGTCAGGCAGAGCTTTCTCTGCCTGACGGCTTTTATCTGTACCGCATGCGGCAAAACTGCCGGCGGAGACGGACGCTCACAGACAGATCAGGGTGAGACTGCGGCGGATCATCCTGTTTCCATACGGATTCTGCCAGCCGACGGATCATGAATCTGTCGTGCGTTTCCGGAATCACAGAGCCTGGTGTGTTTCCTGATCCTGAATGCGGCAGGAAACATGCTGCTGTAATACAAACCATGGATAAAGCCCTCTATGAGGATGACCATGGAACGGGTCAGAGAACAGATGGATTGACGGAGCTGCTGACATTCGCAGAGGCAGAAACGCGGAATGCTGACAGCAAAAGTACCGGTCGTTTTCAGAGTGCGGACAGATGCTGTACGGAAGAGTGATGAAGGAGACAGGAAGCAGATTGACAATGATGTGCATGCCAGCGGCGGATATGAAGAGAGCCGGATCGTCAGGACAGGTATATGCAGAGAACAGCCGGTTCTGAAACAGATGTTATTGCTGAGGCACTTTCTGACTTCAGCGGAAGGGGACAGAACTTTTTCAACAAGGATGAGGATGCCAGTCAAGTGCAGGACTGAAGGAAAAGAGCGCAGGAGCCGGTTCGGGTGTTCCTTTTTCCTGTGATATCGTCGATGTATGCGAAAACAGAGTCTCCCTGAAAGGGTTGAATCTTTCAGGGAGACTCTGTTATCAGGCTGGAGGTCAGGAAGATGGACGGCTATTTTCGTCTTCGCATCAGCAGGATGATTCCTGTCACTGCTAAAAACCCGAGTCCTGCATACACCCAGATGTTCCAACGGTCTCCTGTGGCCGGCAGGAGGGCCGGATTGAACGTTACTTCCGGCTGGATGATTTTTCCCCATCGAGCATAAAGCGTCGTATTTTTGTTGAATGCAGTGGTCCAGTACACCCTGTTCCCGCCAGAGGGTGCGGTATACCAGCCGAGGAAAATGAGACCATCCTTCTCCGGAATGGGCAGATAAGCGATAGGTGTTCCAGGATGAACCGGAAGATTATCCGGTATCCATTCATGGCCCAGAGGAATTGTAGAGTTTTCCGTGGTGTATGGGTCTATAGCTGTAATATTCCTGATATAGTCAGGCAGTATTCCTGTTTCGGTGTCAAAAGTTATGTTGCAGGAATAATTAGTCGGGACGCGTATCTTGCCAGTTGAGATGAAAGGATCTTCCAACGTAGTATTTTCATTTCCGCCCCTAACAATATTTCCTGTTACAAGGATGTTGTTGATGATTTCTCCTTTATCGATATCATCCTGGGAAATATTCTGATTCAGCCAAACCAGTACGGTTTCGTCTGGATTCAGATGGTTAATGCTGAGGACGCCTACTGATCTGTTATTGGGTCCTACTTCTCCGATTACATCGGACAGAACATTATAATATCCGGAGGTTCCTTCAAAGAAGTTTTGAATTTGTTCGTTACTCGTGGCATTATCCAGGTATTCAATATTGACAGTATTATTGTAGATAGACGATGATCTGGATACTATTTGATTAAGTGATGAAGATGGATATTGGGGGGGTACGGTCCCGCCTTGATTCTTAGAATTGACGATATATGAGGAGTCGATCTTAGTTGCATTGTTGGCATCAAAATAGACTGCGCCCCCTCTAGTAACGGTATTATTGG
>CACXHF010000245.1 GCA_902767305.1 uncultured Eubacteriales bacterium | reverse complement strand
ATCATTGAGGAAGATGCAGCGGCCGGCATCCGGAAGTTTGCCGAACCCATCGGAGTCATTGCTGCCGTCATTCCTACCACCAATCCTACCTCCACTGCGATTTTCAAGGCGCTGATCGCTCTGAAAACCCGCAACGGCATCATTTTCAGCCCGCATCCGCGTGCCAGGAAATCCACGATTGCCGCAGCCAGGGTTGTACTGGAAGCAGCTGTCCGGGCCGGCGCACCGGAGGGAATTATCAGCTGGATCGATGTACCTTCCCTTGAGATGACCAATACCGTCATGCGAGAAGCTGATATCATTCTGGCTACCGGCGGTCCCGGAATGGTCAGAGCAGCCTATTCAAGCGGCAAGCCGGCACTTGGTGTCGGCGCCGGCAATGTTCCTGCCGTTATCGATGACAGCGCAGATATCATTCTGGCCGTCAACTCCATTATTCATTCCAAAACCTTTGACAACGGCATGATCTGTGCCTCCGAGCAGTCTGTCATCGTACTTGACTCTGTGTACGAAGGCGTCCGTCATGAGTTTGCTGCCCGCGGCTGCTGGTTTCTGCGTCCGGATGAACTCGACAAGGTGCGCAGGACAATCCTCATCAACGGTGCACTCAATGCCCGCATCGTAGGCCAGAGCGCCTGCCGTATTGCCGAGCTGGCCGGCATCACCGTTCCTGAAGGAACCAAGATTCTGATCGGCGAGGTCGAGTCCGTCGATCTTTCCGAAGAGTTCGCCCATGAAAAACTCTCCCCGGTTCTGGCCATGTACCGGGCTGCCGATCTTGCAGACGCCTTTGCCAAGGCAGAGCGCCTTATTGAGGACGGCGGTTACGGCCACACCGCATCCCTGTACATTGACACCCGTAAAAAGCCGGACGTTCTCAACGAGTTCGCCGAGCGCATGAAGACCTGCCGCATTGTCGTCAACACCCCCAGTTCCCACGGCGGCATCGGTGACCTGTACAACTTCAGGCTGACTCCTTCTCTGACTCTCGGCTGCGGCAGCTGGGGCGGCAATTCCGTCAGTGAAAATGTAGGTGTGAAACACCTGCTGAACATCAAGACGGTCGCTGAAAGGAGAGAGAACATGCTTTGGTTCCGTGCACCTCAGAAACTATATATCAAGCAGGGCTGCCTGTCCCCGGCGCTCGAAGAGCTCCGGACTGCCATGGGCAGGAAAAGAGCCTTTATCGTTACAGACAACTTCCTTTATCATAACGGCAACACAAAGCCGATTACCGACAAGCTCCAGTCTCTCGGTATGGAAACCGCCTGCTTCTTTGACGTGGAGCCGGATCCGACTCTGGACTGCGCCAAACGTGGTGCTGAACAGATGCGTACCTTTGCTCCGGATGTGATTATCGCCCTGGGCGGAGGCAGTGCCATGGACGCCGCCAAGATTATGTGGGTTCTGTATGAGCACCCCGAAGTCGATTTCATGGATATGGCCATGCGCTTCATGGATATCCGCAAGCGTATCTATACATTCCCGCATATGGGAGACAAAGCATATTTTGTTGCCATTCCCACCTCCGCCGGTACCGGAAGCGAAGTTACGCCGTTTGCCGTCATCACGGATGAGCGCTCGGGCGTCAAATATCCGCTGGCTGATTATGAGCTCATGCCCAACATGGCCATCATCGACACCGACTTCCATATGACCGCGCCCAAAGGCCTGACTGCTGCCTCCGGCATTGATGCCGTCACCCATGCACTTGAAGCCTACGCCTCCGTGATGGCTACCGACTATACAGATGCTCTGGCACTGCGTGCCCTGAAAGTGATTTTTGCCTACCTGCCCCGCGCCTATGACGACGGCCTGACTGACGGCGAAGCGCGGGAAAAGATGGCCAATGCCGCCACTATGGCCGGTATGGCATTTGCCAATGCGTTCCTCGGTGTCTGCCATTCCATGGCACACAAACTCGGCGCCTTCCATCATATTCCACACGGCATTGCCAATGCGCTGATGATCGAGGAGGTTCTCCGGTTCAATGCTGCCGAAGTTCCTTCGAAAATGGGCACGTTCCCGCAGTATGACCATCCGCATACCCTTGCCAGATATGCTGAGGTTGCTGAATACCTCGGTGTAAAAGGCAGCTCCGATAAGGAAAAGCTGGAAGGACTTATCGAGAAGATCAATGCCCTGAAGGCACGCGTGGGCATCAAGTCCACCATCCGCGATTACGTACCGGACGAGAAGGATTTCCTTGACCGTCTGGATGCCATGGTCGAGCAGGCCTTCGATGACCAGTGCACTGGTGCGAATCCCCGTTACCCGCTGATGAGTGAAATCCGTCAGATGTATCTGAATGCCTACTATGGCAATGCCCATTTCACAGAAGTGGCAAGACCGTCGGAGGCAGATATTGAGACCTATTCGGATGATCCGACGAAGAAAGCCTATCGTCCAAAACACTGAAACCGACACGCAGGAACTCCTGCGCATGCGAAATGAGAACAGGCATCCTGCAGATGCCGGTAAAAGGAGCAAAAATGAATCTGGATCGAGTAATTGCCGTTCGCAATACAAAAACGGTTTACAGGGACGGAGACCGCTGCATCAAGGTGTTTGATGAGCATTATTCCAAGGCGGACGTCCTGAACGAGGCGCTGAATCTGGCCAGGATTGAGGAAACCGACCTGCATGTCCCGGCTCTGCTTGAGGTATGCACCATTGAAGGAAAATGGGCAATTATCACGGAATACATCAAGGGAAAGACTCTCACACAGCTTATGGAGGAGAATCCCGACGATAAGGACAAATACATTGAACAGTTGGTGGAACTGCAGCTGATGGTTCAGAGCAGACACTGCCCGCTGCTGAGCAAACTGAAAGACAAGATGGCAAGAAAGATCGCATCGGCGGATCTGGATGCCACCACCCGATATGATCTCCATACCCGTCTTGAGGGCATGCCTACACACAACAAAATCTGTCACGGCGACTTCCGTCCCTCCAACATCATCATCACCAGTGAGGGCACGCCGTACATCCTTGACTGGAGCCACGTCACCCAGGGCAACGCCTCCGCCGATGCAGCACGCACCTACCTTCTGTTCTGCCTCAAAGGAGACGAGGAAGGGGCCAATACCTATCTTGATCTGTTCTGTAAAAAGAGCGGAACTGCCCGTACCTACGTCCAGAAATGGATGCCCATCGTCGCCGCTTCCCAGTCCGTCAAGGGAAATCCCGCAGAGCGTGAATTCCTTTTAAACTGGGCCAGCGTTGTTGAATACCAGTAAATGTACCATGGCCGCTCCGGCGGGCATGTGTCTCTCAAGTAATCATCGAATCTGAGGAGGGAGAAAATGTTATGAAAGTCACAGTATGTATCGGCTCATCCTGCCACCTGAAGGGATCGCGTCCCGTGGTCGAGCAGCTCCAGGCCCTCGTTGCCAGCCATCAGCTGAACGACAAAGTCGATCTGGGCGGCACTTTCTGTCTGGGCCACTGCCAGCAGGGTGTCTGCGTCACCGTTGACGACGAACTGTACTCTGTCAGTCCTGAAACCGTCACAGATTTCTTCAATGAACATATTTTAAACAAGGCCTGATGCACTGCACTGAACACAGAAAAGCGTCCAATTTCTGCGTTCAGTGCGTTTGCCGTTAAGGAAGGGATTTTCCCTGTTCCTTTACCTCTGCCAAATACATAACGAGGGGAGAAAAAACCTTGTCAAACTGTCTTACATTCAAGAAGTCCAACTGCAAGAACTGCTATAAGTGCATCCGTCACTGCCCGGTCAAATCCATCCGTTTTTCCGGAAACCAGGCACACATTATCGGAAATGAATGCATTCTCTGCGGTCACTGTTTCGTCGTATGCCCCCAGAACGCCAAAGAAATCGTCAATGATACCGAGCGCGTCCGTGTTATGATCCAGAGCGGAGAGAAGGTTTATGTAAGTCTTGCACCTTCCTTTATCGCCAATTATCAGGGTGTGGGAATTGAATCCATGCGCCGCGCACTTCAGAAGCTCGGTTTCTGTGATGTGGAGGAAACCGCACTGGGCGCCACGCTGGTCAAGCGTGAATATGACCGCATCCTCAGGGAAGAAAAGCGTGATATTCTCATCTCCTCCTGCTGTCACTCGATCAACCTGCTGATTCAGAAATACTTTCCGAACTGCCTGCCTTATCTGGCTGACGTCCTCTCCCCCATGCAGGCTCACTGCCAGGATATTAAACAGCGTCATCCTGACGCCAAATGCGTGTTTATCGGTCCCTGCGTTGCCAAGAAGGATGAAGCCGAGTACTACACAGGTCTGGTGGATGCCGTCCTGACCTTCGAGGAACTGACCGAATGGCTGAAAGCCGAGAACATCACACTGGAACAGGAAAGAAGCAAAGATCCGGAAAGCCTGGCACGCTTTTTCCCGACCACCGGAGGCATTCTCAAGACGATGGCCAAGGATCAGCCGGATTACACCTATCTGGCGATGGACGGCGTTGAAAACTGCATTGCTGCCCTTCAGGATATTGAACGTGGAAACATACACAACTGCTTTATTGAGATGTCCGCCTGCGCCGGAAGCTGCATCGGTGGTCCGGTCATGGAGAAATTCCACCGCAGCCCCGTTCGGGATTATCTCTCCGTAGCCGAATATGCCGGAGAAAAGGATTTCGACATTGCACAGCCGGAGACGGATGACATTCGTAAGCATTTTGAATCCATCGAGCATCGTGCTCCTTTCCCGTCCGAAACAGAAATTCAGAATATTCTGCGCGAGATGGGCAAATTCAAGCCCAGTCAGGAACTGAACTGCGGTTCCTGCGGTTACAATACCTGCCGCGAAAAGGCCGTTGCCATCTATCAGGGCAAAGCAGAAATATCCATGTGTCTCCCCTATCTCATGGGGAAAGCCGAAGCCGTTACTGACACCATTTCCCGCAACTCTCCCAACGGCATCCTGATGCTCAACGACCAGATGGAGGTCCAGCAGATCAACCCCGCAGCCCTTCGTCTTCTGCACCTGCGTTCTGCCTCGGACATTCTGGGCGATCAAGTCATCCGTATTCTGGATCCCGCACCGTTCCTCAAAGTCAAGAATACCGGCCGCGGCATCTTCAATGAACGGACCTATCTGGCCGAATATGACTGCTATGTCGAACAGACCATCGTACTGGCTGAAGAAGGGCGCATGCTGCTTTGCATCATGCGCGATGTCAGCAAGGAAGAAGAATCCCGCATTGAACGCGACGAAATCAGCCGCCAGACCATCGAGGTCGCGGACAAGGTTGTCGACAAGCAGATGCGCATCGTTCAGGAAATCGCCTCTCTGCTGGGCGAGACGGCCGCCGAAACCAAGATTGCACTGACCAAACTGAAGGAGTCGATCCGCAATGAATGATTTATGCTGTGATATCGGTTTCCGAAGCATTAACCATGCAGGCGAACAGCTCTGCGGTGATCATGTCGACGTCGTTGAACAGGACGACGGCTCTACCGTTCTGGTTCTGGCCGACGGACTGGGCAGTGGTGTCAAAGCAAGCATTCTCTCCACTCTGACCTCAAAAATCATCTCGACCATGCTCGCTGCCGGGCTCTCCCTCGAGGAGTGCGTCAAGACCATTGCGCAGACTCTTCCGGTCTGTTCAGTCCGCGGCGTAGCTTATTCCACTTTCACAATTATCCATCTGATTCAGAACCGTTCGGCTGAAATCATCCAGTACGACAACCCTCATGTCATTATTCTGCGTGATGAGAGCAACTGGGACTATCCGAAGACCGAGAGCATGATCGGCGGCAAGAAAATCTATCGATCCATGATCCGTCTTCAGGAAAATGACGTGTTCATAGCCATGAGCGACGGCTGTCCTCATGCAGGCATCGGCATCAGCTATAACTTTGGGTGGAAGCGCGAGGACATCATATCCTTCATGGAGGCGATGAACCTTTGCGGCTATACAGCAAAGACGCTTTCCACCGTCCTGATCGATGAGGTCAACCGGCTTTACGGTGGCGAACCCGGCGACGATGCCACCGCCTGCGTAGTAAAAGTCCGCAAGCGCGTTCCTATGAATATTCTGTTCGGTCCCCCGTCTAACAGAGATGACGGCAACCGGATGATGAGTCTCTTCTTCTCAAAGGAGGGCAAGCACATCATCTGCGGCGGCACTACCTCAAGCATTGCCGCCAGATACCTGAACCGTCCTCTGGTTGCTTCTCTCGATTTTGAGAGCAGCGACATTCCGCCTATTGCTTCCATTGAAGGTGTGGATCTTGTGACAGAGGGTGTTATTACCGTTAACCGCGTCGTCGAATATGCACAGGACTACGTCGGGGATAACAAGCGCTACGATGAATGGTGCAATAAGAAAGACGGCGCCTCACGCATCAGCCGGCTGCTTTTTGAAGAAGCAACTGACATCAACTTCTATGTAGGACGTGCCGTCAACCCGGCGCACCAGAATCCGGACCTTCCCATCAATTTCAATATAAAAATGAACCTTGTCCAGGAACTTTCCAAATCTCTCATCAAGATGGGAAAACGGGTCAAGGTCAGCTATTTCTGAGGTGAATCATGGCAAAATTCGATACAAAAGTACAGCTGCTGAAATATAAAGTACTGAAAGAGGTGGCCAGACTGGCCTGGAATGACCAGCTCCTTGACCACATAATGGATATCCCCAAGACCATTGCCCCCGGCAAGACGCCTACTATGCGCTGCTGCGTATATAAGGAGCGTGCCATTCTTGCTGAACGCGTCAAGCTGGCCATGGGCGGCAATGCCGAAGAGCCGCACGTCATTCAGGTTATTGACATTGCCTGTGATGACTGCCCGGCATCCGGTTATGAGGTCACCGATTCCTGCCGCGGCTGTCTTGCTCACCGCTGTGAACAGGCCTGCCGCCGCGGTGCCATTTCCTTTGACCACAACCACACGGCTCACATCGACAAGTCCAAATGCGTCGAATGCGGTCAGTGTGCCAAGGTCTGTCCCTACAGCGCCATTGCCAACCGCAAACGGCCCTGCCAGAACGCCTGCAAAATCAAGGCCATCTCCATAACCGAGGATAATGCCGCTGCCATCGATCACGAGAAATGCATCTCCTGCGGTGCCTGTGTTTATCAGTGTCCGTTCGGTGCCATTACGGACAAATCCTACATTCTGAACGTCATTGACTTCATCAAGCGTTCTGAAGGGAACACCAAATACCGCACCTACGCACTGGTTGCCCCATCGATTTCCAGTCAGTTCTCCGAAGTCAAGCTCGGACAGGTCATCTCCGGTCTCAAAGCACTCGGCTTCCACACCGTGGTCGAAGCTGCCCTCGGCGCAGATATGGTCGCCAATCTCGAATGCCAGGAACTGGTGGAAAAAGGCATTCTGACCTCCTCCTGCTGCCCTGCTTTCGTGCGCTACATCAAGACCGCCTTCCCGGATCTGACCAAGTACATTTCCCATAACCTTTCTCCGATGGGCGCAATTGCCAAGTATATGAAAGAACATGATCCGACGGCCAAAGTCGTGTTCATCGGCCCGTGCACAGCCAAAAAGATGGAAGTACAGCTGGAGAACGTCCGTCCATATGTCAATGCTGCCATGACATTCGAGGAGCTCCAGGCGCTGTTTGACAGCCGCAATATTGACCTTGCCTCCCTTGAAGAAGATGTCCTCGACAATGCCTCCTATTTTGGCCGTATTTTTGCCCGAAGCGGCGGCCTTTCCGATGCCGTGGCAGAGGGACTCAAGGAACACAATCTCGCCGATTCATTTAACTACACACCATGCGTCTGTAACGGTATTGAAGAATGCCGTACTGCCCTGCTCAAACTGAGCCACAACGCACTCAAAGCCAACTTCATTGAAGGCATGGCCTGTGTAGACGGCTGTATCGGCGGTGCCGGCTGCCTCACTCATGGTGAGAAGAATAAAGCTGAAGTCGACAAGTATGGACGCCAGGCACTTGAGAAAACCATCTCAGACGCCATTTCCATGCTCGGATAATAGGGTAAATGGAGGATTTTAGCCCTCGCCCCTCCCGTTGCATCGTAAGTACCTGTCAGTTATACATTTCTACCTCGTAACATGGTTTCAAGTGTTACCAAGGTAATATGTCAGAGAATCGATCAATTCCGATCGATTCTCTTTCTTATTTGGCAGGGGTAAAACCTTTGCTTACAGAAAATAAACCATCTTGCAACCAGCACGTCGATACTATCCAGGGCGCGCCTCCAAAACTATCCGGATATCTTCGTCTGTCAGGTTACAGTCAAAGGCAGCAATCAGCTTCATCAGATTCTTGTAAATTGTCTTCGGCCTTTTTCATTGTTTAGTATCTGATGTTATCATCATCCAGAATCCTGTCAATCAGTTCCACTTGTTGCTTCTCTTACTGCCTGTAAAGCTGTCGGAAATCTTTCCGCCCTCCTTCAGTCTCAGAAGGCTTACATCCCTTTTGCTGGACTTATTCGGGTTCGAAATATACTGACTCACAGCAATCCTGTTTCTGTTCTCATACTCCTCGGCTTTGCCGCATCGTTTCCTCCCATCCTGCCATTACTGACACCAGCGTACGTTTCACTACAATTGGTGGTAACTACCTGTGGTGTATTACCCGCAAGAATTGTGCTGTGCCGGCACAAATTCAAAATGCGCTGCACAAATGCAGCGCATTTCTTTTTTCTTCCGGAGTCCGATCCAGTCAGATATCTATTATGGATCAGCCGTGAATGCTTTTCCCATCAGTACTGAAGAACTCCATTCCTGCCAGTTCTGCCAGCTTTTCATTCAGTAGCGCTTCATCTTCCTCACCGTAGGGATTAGCCAGACATTCCTCAATATGATTCACGACGAACGAGAAGCTTTCAAAATTTCCTGGCGGAATCAACGTATCTACACCCAGGCTCAGGGCATACTTCATGGCTGCAAGACCAAACGCCGTATTCTCTGCATCAATCGGTTTACACCAGGACTTTGGATAGCGGGAGACGTACCGTTCCGATTCTGTGTTCCATTTCCGCTCAACAAAGGACTTCATACTCAGGATACCCATGCCTTTTTCCTTTGCACATACCAGCAATCTGGAACCTATCCCATGCTTTTTATGCAGCATCCAGTTAAATGGGAACAACACTGTGTCAAAATCAAAGCGACGGATGGCTTCAAGTGCGACGTCTTCACTGTGTGCAGTAATCCCGATGTGGCGGATAAGGCCCTTTTCCCTCAGCTCCGGCAGCAGTTCCATGATACCTCCCGGGCCGAACGCCGTCTCTATATCGCTCATTTTAGACAGCGCATGCATCTGATAATTATCAAAATAATCCGTATGTAGCAGTTTTCTCGATTCCGCGAAGAGTTTCTCTGCCTCTCTGGCTGTACGTGCTTCTGTTTTACAGGCCAAATAAACTTTCTCCCTGTAAGGAATCAGTGAATTTCCCAGTTTCAGCTGTGCATCCCCATACGTTGGGGCAACATCAAAATAGTTGATTCCCTTCTCGATCGCCCATGCCACATACCGATCTGAATCCGCCTGTACAGCGTCCGTCGAGACGATGCCTCCGTAAACAACCGCAGAAATATTCATTCCGGTTTTTCCTAAACTCCGATACTGCATAAACTCTCCTCCTGATACGATCTTGATAGTCCTTGCCAGCCCTGCACCCATTTTTGAAACATGATTATGCGATAAAAAACGATCCGGAATATCCCTGAACGGCACTTCCGGATCGAAACTTTCCATTATTTTTCCATCGCTTTGGAAATAGATTTACGGATCTGCTCTACCGTGGCCTGACCAATTCCCTTGATACGAAGCAGCTCACCATTACTGACATTTGAGACATCCGCCAGTGTCCGGTATCCATGTTCTTTGAGAATTGTTACCGGCTTGGTCTGAATACCGATGTTCCCAAGTGAAGTACTTTCAAGACTTGAATTCTTTCCGTCATTCTGGGCTTTTGAAGCGGATTTGGTGTTTTTCCCGCTCTTCCTGTCCTTTCCGGAGCCGGAAGTTTCCTGATTCGCCGTCTGATTTCTGTTATTTGTTTTCCCCTCGGCCTGACGTTTTCCATGTGCCGAATGATCTGTATCTTCTTTCTGGACGGCCTTCTTTTTCGTTCTTCCGGTTGTTTTTCCGTTTCCGTTCGGTTCCCCCTGTTTTTTCCGGCCGTCTCTGGATCTGTTTCCGCCTCTGTTTCGAGAAGACCTGTCCGGCATTTCCTTATTTTTCCCGTCCGGAACCGGCGTCGGGTTCTCCTCCTGTACCGGAGCAACCGCATCAGCATTCACATTTTTCACGGTTTCCATAGTGACCGGTTCTGCAGATGTCTCTTCAGCCTGTATCTCTCCCGGTATCGGTGCTGCCGCCTCAGTATTTACATTTTCCGCGGTTTCCTTAGTGACCGGTTCTGCAGATGTCTCCTCGGACTGTATCTCTCCCTGTACCGGTGCAGTCGCCTCAGTACTCACATTTTCCACTGTTTCCATAGTGACCGGTTCTGCAGCCGTCTCCTCGGACTGTATTTCTGCCTGTACCGGTGTAACAGTCTCAACGCCCACATTTTCCACAATAGCCATGTTGACCGGTTCTGCTGTTGTCTCCTCAGGCTGTATCCCCGCCTGTACAGAGACAACCATTTCAGGGCTCTCATTTTCCACAGATACAGGAGTGCCCGATTCTTCCTGCATCTCCCCAGACTGTATCTCCATCTGCACCGGGATGATCGTATCAGTCTGCGACTCCTCCACATTCTCCTTAAAAGCCGGCTCAGCCGAAACCTGTTCAGCGGCCGCTTCGACTGGTTTCTTCTCCGTCTTTGTGCTGAAATCGGATTCCGACTGCTCGTTTTCAGATACCGTAATTTTTCCCGTTTTTTCCTCTGCATCATGTGTCTCGATGAAGGGAATCATGCTGTTTTCCGGTTTTGCTGAAGAGGATTCCGGTCTATCTGGCTCCACCGTCACCGGCTGTCCGGGGACAACGTTCTCTATTTCAGCTTTCCGCCCGGTATCGCTGTGTTCACTCTTTCCGTTTTCAGAAACATCCGATGGTGCACCGGATACCGGAATCACCACACCAACAGCCACTTCCTTATGCGGCATGGTCTCCTGCTGTTCTGCTTTGCGCTTAGCCTCTTTGGAAAGCCCGGGAAACATGATCATACCATCCTCGAACGCAAAGGTGTCGCTGAACATCCACGTGAGATAATTCAACGGCTTACGTTTGGATCCCTGCTGATCTACTTGATAATCCGACAGGTTGTTGAGTACATGGAAAATGTTGGTAATTGACATTTTCCCACCGTTCATTTCGAGGTTTTTCGTTATAAAATTGCGAATCGCTGTTGCGCGCTCAAAATGCGTCGCTGCTGCCCGGGTGCGTCCCTGTTTAGGTTGAGAAACTGCAGGATTCCCGGATGCTTTTACAGGCTCCGGCAGAGCGATCACCGGCGTCCCCTGTTTTTTCGCAGCAGTCACTTTCTTTTCCTGTTCAGCAACAGGCCTTGAAACTTTTTCCGGAGTCTGAACAGAAACCGCCTGGGTAACCGGCGGGATAATAGATGCATTCACCGGTTTCCGTCCTCTGTCCTGCGTATCTGACCCAATTACCGGATCAGGTACCGAATCAGGTATAGAAACTGTAATCGGAATCGGTGCTGCAGCTCTTGCATTCTGCCCGGAGCTTCTCGACTGCTGTGCCCCGGATGAGAGAATAACGAAAGAGGTACAAGCGGTACGCCACAGCGGATTGACTTTTTCGGTTCCCATTCCGATCACTTCCAGACCAGATAAGCGCAGTCGAACAGAAAGCGTTGAGAAATCTGAATCCGATGAAACAATAATCACTGTATCCACATTTCCCTTCAGCAGAAGGTCCATGGCACCGATAACAAGCGAAATATCCGATGTGTTTTTAAACTTACTGGCCTTGATTGTCAGATTTGAATGAATGGCATATTTTAAAACGGGTTCGACCCATAGTCCAAGTGCTGAGGCAACTCCGTAAATCTCTTTTGCAACTATATTTCCAAGTGAAGCGGCATAGGAAAAAATCTTGTCGCCAAATGAAGGCTGTACATTTTCCGCATCAATAAGGACTGCTATGGCTCGCATGTCCGGACAACATCTCCTTTTTTACTCTGTTTTCATAGTGCAGCAGAATGATTCTCTCAGGATGTCAGGATACCTGTATCCGCATCCTGCCTGCTGTTTCCAGGGCAGAACAAAATTCCGGCATTCTAAAACAATGCGGACAGTTTGGACTCCATCCTCGTTATTTTCCGAAAGTAACCGACACATTCTCCGGTCTGAGACAAAACACTGTTCTCAGACCGGATTCGTACCTCTGGAATATAACTGCTCTTTGCGATTTTCCGCCGCCTGTTTCCTGGTTTGACAATGATTCCCGTTTTGCCCATCGCCTGTTTTTTCTGATTTCTCGTCCCCTGAGAAAAGGAAAACTACGAAGTGCATTTTCCTGCAGAGCACAGAAATACGCCTCTCTGGGAAACCGTAACAGAGAAATCGGCCCGGGAGGCGCATAAGTCAGGAATCAGGAAACTGCACGAGAAGACATTCCTCTTCTGAAAGCTGCAGGAAAGAAACTCCGAAAGCGGTCCTTTCCTCGCATGCTTCTTCCTCTGCAAAGAAATCAGAAACATCCGATCTCCACAGAGAAATATCTTTGCCAGTCCTCCAATCCAGAAGACAACTGGGTAAGGAAAAACTGTGTCAAAGAATTTTGCTCTATGAACCTGGGTGAATTGACGCAGATACAGTACAGCGAAGTCAGCATTTCAAACGTCTCGATTCCATGTACCGGAAGAACCATTCGCAAAACGCAGAAAAGCAGGCAATACCTCCAGAGGCGGTGATAAAAACGGACGTAACTGTCAAAGGCTCTACAGAAAGCCCGCAGAACGTGTATTTCATCAAAAACAGAAATCTGGCAGATTCAGCTGCCAGCTTCTGTTAAGAAAATGAGCCACTTTAAGGATGACACGCAGCAACCTCTTCCGTAATCAGAGCCGTTTTGAAACAGCATTTCTGTTTTTCTGAAATACAGGCCGTCGGATCATTCAGGAGATAAGGAACTGACTTAAATGCGTATTTACTGCCGTTTCTTTTCTCCTCTCCGCATTTCCCCGTCGAGGTGCTTTGAGTATAACATGATTTTAAAAAACTTGAAAGAGGCAATTCTAAAGGCAGACAGGTACTTTTCAGATAAATGCGAAGAGTCCGGTTAGAGTTCAATTCCATTTTCCGTCAGAAGAATGTAAATCTCTCTGTTCAGGCTTCGCTGGACATAATGGTAGTTTGACTCAGAGCACTCGGCAATTACCGAGAGAGTCATTTTACCGCCTCCAAAGCTCACCACGCCCTTGTAAAACGGACCGCTGATGATCGCACCAACCCGCTTTCCGATGTCCGGCAGTTCCCGTTCAAAAAGCTCTTCCACCTTTTGAAGCGGCTGCTTGGTCGAAATCGTAATATCCACCGGATACCAGGAATTGCGCCTCGTCATATTGATGACATTCCGAACATCCTGGTTTCTGATTACCCGAATGTTTCCGCCGCGTCCCTCCAGTTTCGTTGTACGAATCCCGATTTCCTCTACGACACCACGATATCCGCCGACATCGACGATATCACCTACCTGAAATTCCCCTTCAAAGACAATGGTAATTCCTGCCAGAATATCCGTAATCAGTTCCCGTGACCCAAGGGAAACTGCAAGAGAAACAATACCGACAGAGGCGAGAAGAGCTCTTGTATCGTATCCGAGGAAAGTGAATGCATGGTAAAGAACCACAATGACCATTACATATTCAGACAGGTTATAAAGCAAACGACAGATGGTTTCTCCTTTTGTTCCAAATGCAACGCACAGCAGAGAAAAGACCACTTTCAGCAGCAACATGAACAGCGCTGCCATCAGGGTAATAGTCACAATGCCGACAACAGAGAAACTGTTCAGTCCTCGTGTCCAGTCGCCTTCAAGGAAGAACCTGACAATGTCTTCTCCTGGAACAGCTTCATCTATATGAACAGCAAAGAGGAATATAAACAGGATTACAGCAAACAGACACTCAATCACCAGCTTCGTCTTCTGCCCAGGAAGCATCATGTTCCATGTTTCCGGCAGAAGCGTCCAGCGTTTGGAGGGATCAATACTCTTTTTCCGTTTACCTCTAGCGAGAATGATTTCTGTCATTCTTCCGTCTATATATTCAGTGCCTTTCTCAGCCCATTCGTCAAACCACTTGTGCGTATACCCAAACAGAGAAATCAGCACCATCAGAAGGAAGACAGCAGCAAATCCCACAGTGGAAATGATCAGATAGCCGCTCAGATTTGTTCCGCTGAGCAAGTGTCGTGTCAGATAAAAGAATACCGTCCCTTCTCGTTCAGCAGAGGACACAAGAAACCTGTTATTTCCAATTTTGAGGTAATCAATTATTCCACCACGGATCTTGTCCTTCGGAATTCCACTCAGCTCCGCATTATCTTTCTCCTCAAGAATCGATTTATCCGTTGTATACTGCACAATCCCGGTTTCCTGATTAATCCCGATAAATGCTTTTTCAGGTGACTGGAGGGATTTCAAAAGTTTATCCGTTTCTCTGAAGTCAATTTCCGATATGAATCGATCTGTATCCATCGCCAGTATGCAGGCACCATATCCGCGATCACTTCCCAGAGAAAGCGGCGCACCAAACTGGACACTGATCAGTCCCGTCCGCTCATCGCGGCACGGTTCGTGAACAATCGGATCTACACCCAGCAGAAGGCGCCTGAAGTCATAAGTCGAATCCTCTGCCGTTGTACCAAGCGAAAACCCCCGATAATCGGCACTGCTTGCAATCTGATTCCCTTTTTCATCAAAGAGCATGATGTACTGCGTTCCCAGTTTGCCGCTGATATCCTCCAGTACCTCTTTCGTCATGGATTCCGGATGCCCTGCAAGGATTTCTGCCAGACTCGTACAATAGTACAGATACCACTTTTTTTCTATCTCGGCAAGTTTCATTTTCTGGTTTTCCGCCACATCCAGCTGTTCTGAGAGAATATTCAGTATACTTTGATCTTCACGTGCCTTTATATAGATTCGGCCCACCAGACGAATGGAAACTGCAGTAAGCAGGACAAACAGCATGCCGAACACCCAAACGCTAAGATTCACTTTTTTCACGCGCTCAGGACAGTACATTTTTTTCTGTTGCTCTGTAAGCTTATACTTTTTCACTATTTCTCTGACGGAACAGTTATAAATAATAATCCCCAGAACAAAAAGCAGACAGGTTGCACACACCGCCAGAGCAGCATAAAGGCTCCGCATGAAAACAGTTTCCGTCGGAGTGATGAAAATACATTTCTTCTGGGACCCGTGGATATCTCCGCTGACATAGCGGTATTCCACTCCCTGAATCACAATACTCCCCTCTTTTGCATCCAGCATTTCCTGTGTGAATCCCATCTCCTCCGCAGAATTATAATCGGCATATTCCGTTGGCGCTACAATTAAAGCGTCTGATACCTTCATTCCATCCAGCATGATCATCTGTCCGCCGGAAGCTTGAAATATCCCGTTCAAAACATTTCCTTCATCCAGACATGTCTGGACATACTGATCCCAATCCGAATACGGTATCCAGGAAATATAATAATAGCGCGGGGAAATCATCTCCATCAGAAAATGGCAATTAGGATCTTCCTTAAGATCCGGAATATCGGAAGAAGGAAAAATACCCTTGATATTTGAAGTATAACTGACCGGAAACAGCTTTCCAAGGTTATCTGCACCTTCCGGATAGAGAAAATGATCACCTTCCAGTTCAAGCACCATTGCATTGCTGAAAAGCCGCTGTCCGGTAAAACCGTCCTCGGTAATCTGACTTGACAGTACCGCAGCACTCATATCTGCTTTTCGGAACAGTTTCTGAATATAATCGCTTTTCAATGTTGGATACATATTCTCAAGCAGCGTCATCGCACGGTCAACTCCGGATTCCCTGATTGGATTCTGATTCCGAAATTCGCTGTCTAAATCCTCAATGCCGCGACAGAGCAAAACACTCCCAAGAATAGCAACCAGTAGAATACCCAGCGCTCCCCAAAGCCAAATTCTACCGTTCAGACGATACATTTCTCTGCTACCTCTCAGAAATCCTGTATAATTGTGCAGTCTACAGTGCGTTCAGGATCTCTCCGATATCCCCGTTCAGTGCAATGGAATTGTTCCTGAGATCCTCCGGAATAAATGCCTGACCATAATTCAGACAGGCATACGTTGCATCTTTCCACTTTTCCGCCAGCTCCCAGAACGCAAACTTGATGATCCCCGGAGTGTTCCAGCCAACTCCCAGTTCAAGGAAAAGTGTTTTCCTGTTTTCATGTGCATCCAGATAATCAGAATAACGTTTCTGCGCTTTAAACCACCCTGCATCCTCAACAAACGTCGCATCCGCCCGCAGGTTCATGCTCATGGGCTCCCCGCAGACCGGACATCTCGGAAGCAGCTCTGTCGGAACAGTCATTCTGATCCGGCTCCAGTCTGTTTCACCGTTTTCCCTGACCGGCGGCACCAGACCGCCTGCAATGTCAATCCGGAATCCCTGCGACAGAACCATTTTCACAACGGCTGATTTGTTATCATATGTCTGTTTATGGCAGGGCTTACTGCACTGCCAGAGACCGTAATCCCCCTGGGTATAAAAGATCCGTTCCTTCGCAAATCCCGCTTTCTGGAACTGATGATCCACATTGGTCGTAAGGACAAAGTAGTCCTTCTCTTTCACCAGATCAAAGAGCTTTGTATAGACCGGTTTTCGGGCAGGAACATATCGGTTTATATAAATATTTCTCGACCAGAATCCCCATTTTTCCTCCAGCGTATCATACGGATAAAAACCGCCTGAATACATGTCATTAAAATGGTACTTCTTTTCAAAGTCCGCAAAATACCGTTCAAACCGCTCTCCCTCATAAAGAAAACCGGCAGATGTGGACATCCCTGCCCCAGCCCCGATCACTACAGCCTCCGCTGTTTCAAGAATTTCATCCAGTTTTTCAAGCCCGTTTTCCGTATCCGGGGTTCTGGGCATATCACTTTCAAAACGCATCTGATCGTCTCCTTCCTGCATAAATAAGATTTTCTCTGAAACGTGCTGCTGATCATTCTGCGATCTGGTCTGTTTGTAAATTAATTTTCCAGACCTTTCAGCTTTTATGGGTAAAGTAGAGAAAATATTTTTTCTTTCTGCAAAATATTTTTACATTTTGCTTGACTTTCCTGAAAACAGGCGTATAATCATAGGCGTAGAGAAAAAATAAATTTTCAAATGCACTCAGCCAATTTTTCTTATCATCCATTGGTTTTTCCCGGCCCTTTTATGAGAAGCCTCGCCGGGCATCGGATAAGCTGCGATAAATAATACCCGGAAAGGAGATTTCCTATGAACTGCAACGTCATGGTCAGTCGTCACCGCAATGCCAAAGGTGAATCAATTCCCGACTGCATCTACTTCAATGGAGCCAAATTCGTGATTAAAGCTATCCTCGATACCGTCTTTTCACAGGAAGTCATCATCTACACTGTGCTGATTCGCAACTGTGTCACTCACCTTTATGCGGATCCGTCCAGTTCTCTGTGGTACGTAAAGGCGAAAGTTCCCGCGGCTAAGTCCGCCTGATTCTCCCATTTCCGTCTTTCAGCAGTTCAGCTTTGCCGGACTGCTTTTTCTTTTCTACTATCATCCGGCAGCGCAAGGTCTCAGCGATCCGCAATGAGAGGTCTCAGGATATAACCGGCTTCCCTCACCGCCTCGCGCAGCGTCTGTTCACTCGGCTTTTCTTTTGCAAGAATCTGTACCTCATGATTCTCAATGTGTACCCTTGCCCAGATTCCATCCAGCTGGTTCAGCGCATTTTCGACCCGTCTTGCACAGCCCGTGCAGGTCATTCCATCTACTGCTGCCCGAAACGAGTAAGGATAATGACCTCTGCTGCGGTCTTTAACCCGAACTTTTTCGGGCATTTCGCTCATCGCACAGCATCCGCTGTTGTCCCTGCCCCGTCTGACAGTTTTCACCAGCGCAAAAACCGTCAGCACAATCAGCAGCAGAATTGTCACAATCGTTCCTGTCATCTACTGCACCTTCTCTTTTGAATCTTCCTTCCTGCAGCTCATGCCGCAGGAAGAGCAGCAGCCAGAACAGCCTTTGCCGGCATTTTTCCGCATGCTGCAGAAAGCCAGGCTAACGACCAGAACCAGCATGACAATCACAAGAGCATCTGCAAAATTCATCTTTACCTCTCTGATATTTAATGCAAGCCAAAAACCATAAAGAGGAGGCGGACAGCAAAGGTCACCAGCCAGGCTATTCCGCACTGCATGACGACAACAGAAACTGCCCAGCGGTTTCCAAGTTCGCGTCGGATGGAGGCAATCGCCGCCACACACGGTGTATACAGAAGACTGAAAACCAGGATCGATGCCGTAGTCAGCGTACTCAAAGTGGCAGTAATTCCGGCTTCATTGCCAAAGAGCATACTCATAACAGAAACAACACTTTCCTTAGCCATAAAGCCGCTGATCAGGGATGTCACAATCCGCCAGTCACCCAGCCCGATAGGTTTCATCAATGGTACCAGGAAACCGGAAATATGAGCCAGTATGCTGTCGTGTGAACTGGATACCATGTTGAAAGAGAAACTGAAGCTCTGAAGGAACCACACGACAATGGTTGCAATCAGGATTACCGAAAATGCTCTCTGCAAAAAATCCTTCGCCTTTTCCCACAGAAGCTGCACAACGTTTTTAATACTTGGCAGACGGTAGTTGGGCAGTTCCATGACGAAGGGCACCGCCTCACCCTTGAACAGAGTTTTCTTAAATACAAAGGCTACCAGAATGCCCATGACAATGCCAAGCAGATACAAAGCGGTAACGATCCACCATGACTGCCCCGGGAAAAAGACATCTACAAAGAAACTGTAAATCGGAAGCTTAGCGGTACAGGACATGAACGGCGTCAGAAGAATCGTCATCCGGCGGTCCCGTTCGCTGGGAAGTGTCCGCGTAGACATTACCGCAGGCACCGTACAGCCGAATCCAATCAGCATCGGAACAATACTTCGACCGGAAAGACCGATATGCCGCAGCAGTTTATCCATGAAGAAGGCCACTCGTGCAATGTATCCGCTGTCCTCCAGAAGCGACAGGAAGAAGAACATCAGGATGATGATCGGCAGAAAACTGAGAACGCTTCCAACACCTTCAAAGATTCCCTTCAGTACCAGACTCTGAATAACATTATTCACATTACCAGCTTCCATAGCCTGCACAACCAGCATCTGAATGGCAGAAATTCCAGTGTCCAGCCAATCCTGCAGGAATGGACCTATCAATCCAAATGTCAGATAGAAAACTACTCCCATAATCAAGATGAACAGTGGTATTGCCGTATATTTTCCTGTTAAAATTTCGTCCAGTCTCTGGCTTCTCAGGTATTCACGACTTTCCCTAGGCTTGATCACACAGGATTCGGTCAGCTTTTCAATATACCGGAAACGCATATCCGCAATGGCAGCACTCCGGTCCAGACCGCGTTCCTTCTCCATCTGAAGGACAATATGTTCAAGGGTTTCCCGTTCATTCTGATCCAGGTCCAGTTGATTCAGAATAAGTTCGTCACCTTCAATAATCTTACTGGCAGCAAAACGGATCGGGATACCCGCTTTCTCAGCATGATCCTCAATCAGATGGACCACCGCATGAATACAGCGGTGTACGGCACCGCCGTTATCCGTCGAATCACAGAAATCCTGACGAAGGGGTTTTTCCTGATATTTGGCGACATGAACCGCATGCTTAACCAGCTCATCCACGCCCTGATTCTTAGCGGCAGAAATCGGCACAACAGGAACACCCAGCAGTGCTTCCATGGCATTGATATCTACCGAGCCGCCGTTTCCGATCATTTCATCCATCATATTGAGTGCCACGACCATAGGAACATTCAGTTCAAGGAGCTGCATGGTCAGGTACAGATTCCGCTCAAGGCTTGTAACATCCACAATATTGATAATCGCCCTGGGCTTATGGTTGAGAACAAAGTTCCGTGAAACCAGTTCCTCACTCGTATACGGAGACATGGAATAAATACCAGGAAGATCTGTAATCAGGGTTCCATTGTGCCCGCGAATTGGTCCGTCCTTTCGATCCACTGTCACACCGGGAAAATTGCCCACATGCTGATTAGCCCCGGTCAGCTGATTAAACAGGGTCGTTTTTCCGCTGTTCTGATTGCCCACCAAAGCAAACGTCAGTAAAGTTCCATCCGGAAGCGGATCTCCGCTTCCCTTTGGATGAAACTTTCCCTCTTCACCAAGTCCAGGATGATCCACACGCTGTCTTCGACTATCTTTCCTATTGGACCTGCCGGCATCCACTTCCAGCCGCGTCACATCGATTCTGGCTGCATCATCCAGGCGGAGAGTCAGTTCATATCCATGCACCCGAAGCTCCATGGGATCACCCATCGGTGCAAGCTTTGTCACCGTCACATCCACACCCGGGATCACTCCCATATCCAGAAAATGCTGTCGCAGTGCTCCATCTCCTCCAACCGCTTCAATACGTGCACTCTGTCCCGGTTGAATCTCTTTTAACGTCATTGCTATCTCCTTCATCTATACCCGTTTTCCTGCGAGTTTTTCTTTCTGACCAGCATTGTGGATTTTTACCACTGCTTTTGAATATCTTTTCCCCTATATAAAAAAGTGCAGATTTTCAGCCAAGTCGGATACTCCTCCTTCAGCCAGTTTATCCGGAAAGCCATCAGAATCTGCATCCACGCCTTCTTTTCCCGATCAATTTTCTCAATTCTGCCGCTGCCTACGCCTGTATGAATGGTTATTACACCGAATTCAAACGCTGTTTCACTGCCCCGTACTTTCGAGTATAGGTATATAGCTGGCAGAAATTTCTCTATGTTCCGATCATCCTGCCTGACATCGTTT
>CACXHF010000244.1 GCA_902767305.1 uncultured Eubacteriales bacterium | reverse complement strand
TGCCAAAGAGTATGAGGAGTACAAGGCTGCCGGACGTACCGACATCTTTGATTCCGAGGCATGGTTCGCTCTCCAGACCTATGACGGCGGCGATGATGTTGCTGATCTGGGCCTCGTAAAGGTTCTGACCTACAAGGCGAAGGATGGCTTTGACTGGGTTGTCGGACATGGCATGAAGTTCTCCGACAAGATCGGTCAGGGTGCTGGCTCCCTGTGGCAGAGAACCCATACTTCTCTCATGCAGATGGGTACCGGATTCATCACGACCTATGTAAAGACACTGGCCAGCTACGGCGACCGTGTGATTCTTCTGACCTCCACCACCGCTAACGCAATTGTCCGCAATGAGGAAGGCGTTGTTGTCGGTGCTACGGCAGAGGATAAGAATGGCAATACCTATACGCTCAATGCCAAGAAGGGTGTTGTTCTTGCAACCGGTGGCTTTGCTGCCAACAGCAAGATGGCGCAGGAATACAATACTTCCGGCAAGTGGGATGACCTCAGCAAGGTTAAGACGACCAACCGTTATGCCTGCTCTCAGGGTGATGGCATCAAGATGGCCACTGCAATCGGTGCTGATCTCACTCAGATGGATCAGATTCAGCTGCTGTATCTGGGCAACCTCAAGGACGGCCAGCTGACCAAGTATCCGCCGCGTGTTGTTAACGGAACGGATCAGGAGATCTTCATCAACAAGGAAGGCAAGCGTTTCGTACAGGAAGATGGCCGTCGTGACCAGATCTGCCTTGCTTCCCTCAAGCAGACTGATGGAATGTTCTACTTCCTGGAGTCCGCTGACGGCGATTATGTCGATATTGATCAGGCGATCTCTGCTGACGGATTCTCTCTGCGCTTCCTCGAGGAGCAGGGTTATATCATTGTAGCTGACACGCTGGATGAGATGGCTGAGAAGCTGAATGCTGCCGGTGCAAACATGACAGCTGAGGATCTCAAGGCAACTGTTGCGCAGTTCAATGAGTATGTTGAGAAGGACAGCGATCCTGAGTTTGGAAGAACACTGTTCTCTACCAAGCTTGAGAAGGGTCCGTGGGTTGCCACTCCGCGTCAGGCCTGTCTGCATCATACCATGGGCGGTGTTCATATCGACACTGAAGGCCATGTAGTAGATACAGAGGGCAAGGTCATTCCTGGTCTGGTGGCTGCCGGTGAGGTTACCGGTGCTATCCATGGCGCAAACCGTCTGGGCGGCAATGCTGTTGTTGACACTGTAGTGTTCGGCAAACTGGCCGGTGAGACAATTACTAAGTAAGATTTCATATAAAAGAAGCAGAGCATATGCTCTGCTTCTTTTATATTTTTATCTGCACAAAGTTGATTTTGCCCGTACTAAAGAAAGCGGCAGATAGACAGGAATGAAAAAAATGAGCATGGAAGCTCCGAGAACCTTGCCTTATAAAGGATGAAGATATAGAATAAGAAGCAAGAGAGGAAGCGTATATCAATTTGTATCTGCTTTTAAGGAGATGGCTTAGATGGCTGTGATGGACCAGAAACTGTATAGTGAAGAGGATAAAAAACTGACAAATGAACAGACATATGACGCTGCACTGGGATCAATGGTTACTAAACTGGATAGTTTTGTGATTCCGCTCATAAATGAAGCTTTTGGAGAGAGAAACACAGACAGCGCTCAAATCATTTTGCGAAACAACAAACATATTATTCAGCGTACAGATGGATCTTTGGCAAGAAGAGAATCTGATGCTTTTATTGAACTCTACGAAGTATCCAACCCGAACAGCCTTAAGAAATATCTTTTTGAATGCGAAGCATGGTATGATAACAGTATTGTGTTGAGAATAGCAGAATATGGATCATCGATTGCAATAGAGACTGCTCAGATGACAGATGAAGGAGTCATTCTGACGCATCCAAATTCTGCAGTGATTTTCCTTCATCCAAATAGAAAGATTCCCGAGAGGATGAAAATTACGCATCGCGCTCCAAATGGTGAGGAAATGTCGTATTATGTTTCTGCTATACAGATCAAGGATTATTCGGTCGAAACGATTTTCAGGAAAAGACTGTTGATTCTTCTTCCATTCTACCTGTTTCGATTTGCAAACGAACTAAAAGAAATGGAAGAGAATGATGCCAGAAGAAAAGAACTGAGTGATACGTTGACTGACATCAATCAGCGTTTGGAGACATTGAAAAAACAGGGAACTATTACCGAGTATCAGAAGAGAACAACACAGGAACTACTATTGCGTGTATCCGAACGTTTGACAGTTGGTTATCAAACCATCAAAAAGGAGGTTAAAGAAATTATGAGCGGAGCTTTGGCAAGAACAATGGCTGATGAGATTTTGGAACAAGGCCTTGAACAAGGCCGGGCAGAAGGTCGGGAAGAAGGTTTGGAAGAAACAGCGAATCTTTTTGGATTTTTGCTTCAGCATGGGAAAAATGATGAAGCTGCTAAAGCTACTTCAAATAAACAGTATCTGAAAGAACTGATGTTAAAATATAAAAACGGGGAGCTTAGTGCGAGTTGGTGAATGAAAACGTGATATCAAATCTGTACCATTTAGCGAACCAGGCAAGAATTGAAAAAACTATTTTCAGTCTGATGGGGTGGTGGAAGTGCTTTGAGAAAGAGCTGTGAATTCAGAGAGGCATACCAGAAATTCCTGGCTGGTACAGCGGAAGTACGGAGATGAACGGTCCGTGGATGGATCATTTCCACACGCAGTATCCAGGCCGTCTGATAGGCATATCAGAGTATGGTTGCGAGGAATTAAACTGGCACAGTTCGATTCGGTATGCGGCGATTATACCGAGGAGTATCAGGCACACTATCATGAGGAACTCATCCGGCAACTGTATACCCGTCCGTATCTGTGGGCAACTCATGTCTGGAATATGTTTGATTTTGCAGCAGATGCTCGAAGCGGGGGCGGTTGTGACGGAATGAACAATATGGGACTGGTGACTTTTGACCGTCGGTACCGCAAAGATGCAGTCTATGCCTACAAGGCGTGGCTTTCCGATGAACCATTTGTGCATATCTGCGGCAAACGTTTCATCCACCATGCAGAGGAAACAGTCAGGGTAACAGTTTATTCGAATCTTCCCGCCGTGGAGCTTCTGGCAGACGGCCGGTCACTGGGCACCGTGAAAAATGAGGATCACTTCTTCTGCTTTGATGTACCGAATGAAGGGGAGACTGTCCTGACTGCCCGTGCAGGACAATGTACGGATGAAACGCGGATTGTTCGGGTCTCTGAACCGGATCCGGCATACATGATGCGTGAAAAAGGAGATGTTCTTGACTGGTTTGAAATTGAGTCACCGGATGGGTTCTGCTCCATCCGGGACAAGATCGGTGTGTTGCTGGCGTCGGAGGAAGCAGCACCGGTGGTCCGTTATTGCCTGATGCAGCATTTCGGGAAACCAGCGGATGAAAAGATGCTTCGAGAATTTGCAGAAATGCCTCTCAGACGTGTACTGGGTCTTGGCTGGACAAGAAAAACAACACGCAGCGAAATGCTTGAGATGAACCGCAGACTCAATTGCTGCAGACGATAAATCGCTGAGGCCTGGAGAAGGTGATTCATCCCTGTGAACAATCCCATCCGATCCGGATACCGAAGGCAAACGGAACGGATTCCGAAGGGAAGCGTGTGATGGATACTGGATGCAGGACAGTCTTTCTGAGGCATTGTCCGGGAAAGTGAAAAAGAAGGATTGTTGCAGAAATACGGTATGATCCATTCAAAACGATTGTAATCCTGTAATTCGAGTTGGATTACAGTCGTTTTTTCGTTGAATCCGATCATACCCTGTGATAAAATGTGCCCCGTTCTGAAAGATTTTTCCGCCATTCCCGGAGGAGGGAAACTGCGGAGAATGAAAGAATCATTATGGAGGATTTAGAATGGTTAAGGATGCGAAGGACAGAGCACAGTCTCTGAATGTTGCCTATATCGGCGGCGGCTCCCGCGGCTGGGCCTGGGGATTTATGATGGATCTGGCAATGGATCCCAGTATGTGCGGAACAGTACGCCTGTATGATATTGATCGCTCTGCGGCAGAGCGCAATGAGATTATTGGAAACAAGATCAGTGCGCATAAGGATGCAGTGTCCAGGTGGCACTATGAGGTCAGCGATTCACTGGAGGCAGCTCTCAGGGGTGCAGACTTTGTTGTCATCTCCATTCTTCCGGGGACCTTCGACGAGATGCGTTCGGATGTACATCTTCCGGAACGTGTCGGTGTGTGGCAGCCGGTCGGTGATACAGTCGGTGCCGGCGGCTTCATGAGAGCCATGCGTACCATTCCGATGTATGTGAATATTGCAGAGGCGATCCGTGATTATGCCCCGGATGCCTGGGTGATTAACTACACCAACCCCATGTCCCTGTGCGTGCGTACACTGTACGAGGTATTCCCGCAGATCAAGGCGTTTGGCTGCTGCCATGAGGTTTTCGGAACGCAGAAACTTCTTTGCGCCATGCTGGACAAGGAGTATGACATTAAGGGAGTGACCCGCCAGGATCTGTATACAACCGTTACCGGCATCAACCATTTCACCTGGCTGACAACTGCCAGCTACAAGGGCATTGACCTGATGCCGCTGTATGCTGAATTTGCAGATAAATACTATGAGACCGGCTTCGACGAGGGCGGGGATACAAACTGGATGAACTCCAGTTTCAGCTGTGCACAGCGCGTAAAGTTCGATCTGTTCCGCCGCTATGGTGCCATTGCTGCTGCAGGAGACCGCCATCTGGCCGAGTTTACCGCCCCCTGGTACACGCTGAATCCCGAGACGGTCAGGGAATGGAAGTTTGGCCTGACAACTGTCGACTGGCGTGTGGCAGATCTGGCACATCGTCTCGAGCGTTCCGACAACCTGATCAGCGGCAAGGAAGAACTGGTGCTCAAGCCCTCCGGTGAGGAAGGACATCTCCTGCTCAAGGCTGTTCTTGGCCTTGGTGATCTGGTCTCCAATGTCAATGTGCCCAACCGCGGACAGATCCCGAACCTGCCTCTGGGCAGTGTTGTGGAAACCAACGCCATGTTCGGGCGTGACCGGATTGAACCGGTATTTGCCGGCGCAATTCCGTCCAACATTCTGCCGCTGGTAGCCCGCCACATCTACAATCAGGAAAATACACTGCGTGCCGCACTGACCTGTGACCGCAAGCTTGGCTTCAGCACGTTCATGAACGATCCTCAGTTGGCTGCCGTTTCCGTAAAGGACGGACAGAAGCTGTTTGATGACATGCTGGAGAATCAGCGGAAGTATCTCCCGAAGAAGTGGTTTGACTAATTCTTTTGCGTACAACGTCTGGTAGAAACAGAAAAGAATCCCGGATTCCGGGATTCTTTTCTGTTTTGGGATCAGACCGGCCGTATGATCGAGGTCAGAATGAACAGTGCCGCAGTGATGAGATTTGACAGAAAAAGGCAGCGGTCTTTATCCTCATCATCCAGATCATCGAATGTGGGAATATCTTCATCGATGTAATCGATCATATCTCCGTAGGATCGGGCAGGCTTTCGTTTCCACTGGAACAGACGCCGGTCAAACCGGGGAGCCCGAACCCCGTCAAGACGGAGATAGGCCATCCATGCCATGACCGCCAGAAAAACGGTACACAGCAGAAAAGCAGTGCTGACAGGCCTGCGAACGGGTTCCTTGTTCAGAAAGAAATCCCAGAGCAGGGAGAAAAACAGCAGGGTGATATACCGGGTAAAAACCTGATAGATAATCGGACGGATCATATGCTGTTCGATATGGAAAAGCCTTTTCGGCCGGCTTTGTTTTGGGTCTGCCATATATTTGCTCCTTTCCGGGCACTATTATCTGCAATCTGCCAGGAGGTACTCGGAAAACCGATCAGAGGAAAACCACAGAGAGTATCCTTTTTTTCCCTGGGCAGTTCACGGGATCGGTTTCTCAGATAGCGACCGGGATGCGGGCCTCTGACAGACCGGACATGTCCGGAACCGGATTCCACTTCTGCAGATACACAGTAGTATACACGGACTGCGGGAGGAGATCAACGACGGATTTGAGAAGAATCTCTTTCCGTAATCACTGAAAGCGGTGCAGCGGGGGACAGAAGTTCGTGATCCCGGGAAACCGGCAGCAGGAGACTAAAACAGATGGAGGCAGCATCTCCTCTTGATGCGAAAGAAAGCCGGAATCTGTCAGGCGGAGGACGGTTTTATCTGTCGGATGATCTTCCGGGAATGTGAGGGAATGAAGAATGGGAGGCGGATTGTCCTGAATCTGATGCGAATGGCTGCAGGAGAACGTTCATAGTCCCATCTCCAGGAGTCTTCCGGACGACTTTTCCGTTCCAATTTGAAAAATGGATACAACTTTGGACATAATGACTTCGCCAACGGGAATTCCGCTGTTTACAAAAGGCCATAATGGTGATAAAATAGAATTAAAGGGACAGAAACAGTCTTTTCAGAATTCTGTCTCAACCTTTTATTATTTTAAGGAGGTTTTTTCTCTATGAAGAAGACTGCTGCAATTGTTCTGGCAATTGTACTGG
>CACXHF010000243.1 GCA_902767305.1 uncultured Eubacteriales bacterium | reverse complement strand
CGCTCTTTTCTTCTACGGTTGTGCAGTTGCTGCCGTCATGTGAGCACCGGTCATAGCATTCGGCAAAGCGCTCACGGCAGACAGGCTCGTTGAACTTCATGACAGGCACCAGAAGAATAGCATTGCTGACACCGTGCGCAATGTGGTATTTGCCGCCGAGAGGATAGCTGAGCGCATGTACACCGGTGGTGCCGCTGGCCGTGATGGCCAGGCCGCCGTAAAAGGCAGCAATCTGCATGGCGTTCTTTGCCTCCATGGCGTCAGGATCGTCGCAGGCGGGAATAATATTGTTGATGATCAGATCGAGACCGTGCAGTGCGAAGGTATCCGAAAGGGGATTGGCCTTGTTGCTGGTATAGCATTCAATGCAGTGCGCCAATGCATCTACGCCGGTTGCGGCTGCGATTTTCCGGGGCAGATTCTTGATCATCCGCGCATCCAGAATTACGTAGTCTGCAATCATGTTTTCATTGACAATACCGACTTTGAGTTCCTTCTCCGGAACTGCCACAATTGCATTCGGCGTTACCTCTGCACCGGTTCCGGCGGTCGTCGGGATCAGCACAATCGGTACACATTTTCTGGCCATCCCGGGATTGTCCAGCAGTTCCCGGACGCCGTATTCGTCGGTTACCAGAACACTGGCAAGCTTGGCAGCATCCATGACGCTGCCGCCGCCGCAGGCGACGATGAGGTCTGCACCCTGTGCTTTGAAATCATCAATCAGCTTCTGAACAGCCATATATGTCGGTTCAGGCTTCAGATCATCCAGAACGTAATACTCAGCGCCGCTGGCTTTGACGGCGGCTTCCGGAAGGGCGAACAGGCCCGATTTCTCGATGCCGGGGTCGGTAAACATGGCAACCTTCCTGGCACCGGTACTGCGGATGATGGAGGTAATGTTGTCCATGGCATTGACGCCGCCGTATACCGCATGAGGCATTTTCAGATTATAGCTTGCAAGCATGACTGTCCTCCGTTTTACTTGGTCTGGGCGGCAGTAGGATTGTAAAGGCCTACCCGCTCACGTTTCTGTCCGATGACATCTTCCTCACTGAAACGCATGTACTTGACGCCCCTGCGGGTATATGCCGCATAGGCAAGATGCAGCATGCCGTCTGCTGACTGCATCAGATAGGGATATTCATACTGACGGTTGTTGGTGCGGTTTTCCTCACCCATGAAGCCTTCGCCCCGCTCCATATAGCGAATCAGAGGGAAGGTAAGACCGCCGTCTTCGCTGAGAGCAACGGCAACCGGGCAGCGCAGTCCCGGCCATGCTGCCTTGCCTGGCTGAGGATCAGGAGTGCAGGTCGGGTTATAGGCGATGGCCACCCGGCCGCTCTGGAGCTTCAGAGCACTGATGGAGGAATTGTTGTTGGGAAGTGGCGTAGGAACGGGAATGGTCCAGGTGTCGCCGTTGTCGGTGGATTCGCTGCGGTAGATGTTGTCTGCTTCGCGGCTGCGCATGAAAGCGGCCAGATGACCGGGCTCAAGCTCCACCACGTTGGCATGAACACGGCCGCGGCTTCCCGGCATATCTACCTGACGCCAGGTTTTGCCCTGATCATCAGAGATCTGGAAAGCAGTGGGATCGCCGGAAAGCCCGTCCGGACTGTCTGTACAGAGCCAGTTGGCAAAGATCCAGCGTCCGTTGCTCAGAATCTGAATCGGCTGACGGCAGAAGCTGCCTTCTCTTGAAAACAGGGTCTCGTAAGCGCCCCAGCTCTTTCCGCCGTCCGCGCTCTTCTGAACCCGGATCTGAGAGGTGAACTGCATGTTATCCTTGCCGGCCTGCCGGTCTTTCTGAGCGGTATAAATGGCCCATACTTTGCCGTCGTTTCCGGCAAAGAGAGAAGGGTTCTGTTCGCTGCGCTCCGGATCGCCTGAAATATCTACGGGAGCAGACCAGCTTTCGCCATCCTTTTCAAGGCGGGAGCAGATGATGCGGATATCAGCACTGCCTTCGTAAGTGCCGGCAAACCAGCAGCAGAGCAGTGCACCGTCGGGCAGTTCCAGCAGGGCCGGAGCATGTGCGGTAGGATAGCCGCCTGTCGGAAGGAAAGATTCCAGTGTGCCCATATCGGCGTTCTGGAAGATACGTCCGTCCGGGGTCAGCCCGGGAAGTACGGGATAGGCCATGACTGTGTCCTCCTTTTTATGTGTTCAGGATTGATTGACGATCAGATCTTTCAGATCATGCAACAGTGTTTCTTCGCCGAAGCCGCCGGATTTTGTGATGACGTACCGCATCTTTCCGGCAGTTTCAAATACGGACAGGACAACACCGGGGAATACTTCCAGCAGCGGCTCCATCTGTGTCACGTGCAGACGGTTCATGCATTCAAGCAGCGTATCGCCGCCGGTGATCAGCATGGAACGGTTTGCCGGACTCTCGAGCAGTGAAGGAAGAATCTTTCCAAGAGAACCGGAGATGCACTGCCTTGCACTTTCCATACTCATACCGTGTGCCTCGATGTAAGCAGAGCTCTGGAGGTTGCTCGTATCAGAATCGTTGGCATCCAGAATAAACCAGGGATTCTCTTCGTACATTTTCCGCCAGCCAAGCAGTGTCTTGATGCCGGATTCTGTATCGAAGTAACTGCTGTCCAGCTTCTGTTCAGGCAGTATATGCACCCGGGTAAAACCGTTTCTTTCAGCATATGCCAGCTGGCGCTGCGTAATCGGATTGACACTGCCGCACAGAACCAGCAGTCCGGATGACAGGGACGGCAGTTCGGGGATACGTTCTTTTCGAAGTCCCAACAGATCAGGCAGAACTGCAGCAAATCCGGCACAGCCGGCCATGACCTGAAGACGGCCTGCCTGGCTGAGTTTCCGTCCTGCACTGAGCAGATCTTCATCACTGGCTGCATCGATCACCCAGATCCCGTCTGTTTCCGGGAAATGTCCGGGGGTCCCTTGTGATACCATAACCTGACTCTGGCTGTGGATAATCCGACATACATCGGATTCTTTTACAGGCTCAAAGGGATCTTTGCCAAAGACGGATTCTGCTACTGGAACACCGCCGATATAATGGATGCCTCCTGTTGTGATGCGTCCAAGGGATGGCATGGAGGGGAGGAAAGGGAGAACATCCGTCCCGCTTGCCTTAAGCGCAGCACTCAGCTCGGCACCAATGTTCCCGCGCAGGCCGGAGTCGGTTTTTTTGTAAATAAATGGAACATTCAGCGAAACAGATTTCTGAACGATGCGGTATACGATATCGTATGCGGCAGCAGGCTGAATGTGCCGTGTTTCTGCGACGATAACCAGAACCTCGCATCCGCCGGCGGCTTTCTGGTAATCCGTCTGCCAGTCAGTCACGACACGTGTTCGGATTCCTTTCTGTGCGAACTGAACCCCTGTATCCAGGCCGCCGGTAAAATCGTCGGCAATAATCATCAAACGAATCATGAGCATCCTCCTTGGTCGGTCGAGTATCTCATTTGTCTTCATTATAGGAACAAATCTGAAAAAATGAAAGGAAATATGATGGAAGAAGTGTTTTAATATGAAACAAAGCGCCGGTTTTATAAAATATGTCCACTGAAAGTGTTTCAAAACAGAACACATCCGGGATACCATATCTTCCACTGTTATGGTATGATTACGGTGAAAAACAAGAATAGTGTTTTTTGCATACCCTGTTTAGATTTTTCCGGAGGTGGAATCCACCATGCCTTTTCAATTTGAAACACCAATTCGCGTTCTGGCAATTGCACCCTATGAATCCATGAAGATTTCGCTTACTCATGCGGCGGAACATTTTCCGGAGCTTTCTCTGGATGTATATACAGGTGATCTGGAAGAGGGTGTGAATATTGTCAAGGGGCGGGACAGTACCCGATATGACGTCATCCTTTCCCGCGGCGGTACGGCAGACATGATCCGTGCGGTGACGGATCTGCCTGTGGTGGAAATCAGCGTTTCAGTGTATGACATTCTGCGGACGATCAAGCTTTCCGAAAACTATACGGACCAGTTTGCCATTATCGGATTTCCTGCGGTAACCAGAAATGCACATACTCTTTGCAACTTGCTGCGGATCACGGCACCTGTTATCACGGTACATGATGCGGATGGTGCCACGGCTGAATTGAATCAGCTCATTGAACAGAACATCCGGACAGTGATCTGTGATAAGGTGACGCATGGGCTGGCGAGAATGAAAGGTCTGAATGCGCTGCTGATTACCTCCGGTGAAAACAGCATTGAGCAGGCACTGGAGGAGGCAGAGGCACAGGGACGGAGCTTTCGTCGGATTCGCAATGAAAATCTGTTTCTGCGCTGCATTCTCAGCAGAGATTCAAGGCAATGCCTGGTTTTCAATGAATCAAAAGAACTGGTATTCTCTTTCCAGCAGAATACGGACGAGGAAATGCTGACCTATCTGCAGCGCAGGATTTCTGTCATACGGGATGACGGGGAAAATCTGACTTACCGGCAGGTCGGAGGCGTTCTTCATTCCATTACGGGTTCTACGTTTACCGTGCAGGATCAGCGCTATTATCTGTTCCGGGTACAGTCCGGAAATATTCCTCTGCCGTCGCGTCATCCCGGTATCTATACCTATGATGCCTCTGAATGTGAGAATCTGTTTATGAACAGCTTTTTCAGTATCAGCGGATCCATGGGAACGATGAAGCCGATGCTGGATTCCATTGCGGCCTCGGCACGGCCGGTGATGATCATGGGCGAGGTGGGAACCGGAAAAGAGCAGATTGCCCGTTATCTGTACCTGAACAGCCGGTTTAAGACACGTCCCTTTATTGTGGTAGACGGAGAACAGCTGGGGGACCGGGGATGGATTTTTCTGCTGGAGCATCACACCTCGCCGATGAATGCCGCGGGAACAACTGTTTACTTTCAGCATCTTGAAAAAGTGCCGGCACAGCATCAGCAGGCTTTGCTTTCTCTGCTTACAGGGACAGGAATTTCAAAACGTCTCTGGCTGATTTTCTCCTGCGATGAAATGGAAGAGATGCCCATTTCAGATTTCATTCGTCAGCTGATAACCAACCTGGGACCGCTTTCTCTGCAACTTCCAACATTGAGAAGCCGCAGGGATGAAATTCCGGCACTGTCCAGTGTTTATCTGGGAAACCTCAATGAGGAACTGGGGAAACAGCTCTCCGGGTTTGAACCTGAGGCTATGGACATGCTTGTGGATTATGACTGGCCGGGCAACTACGCCCAGTTCAAGCATGTGCTGCAGGAGCTTTCTGTTGTGAGTACGGGTCCGTATATCTCAACCAATGAGATGGCTGAAATGCTGGCACGTGAGCGGAGGATTCACAGACGAAAACGCAAACTGGAGACAGACACTTTTGAGGGGAAAACGCTGGAGGAGATCAACCGCAGCATAGCTGAAAATACGCTTGCGGCTAATGGCGGCAACCAGTCAATGACTGCCAGACAGCTGGGAATCAGCAGGACAACACTGTGGCGCATGCTGGGGAGATGTTCCGGGCAGAGCAGCGGAAAGGAAGAGTGAAAACAAAAAAGCCGGAGGGAGTGCTTTGACAAAAGCAGCTCCTTCCGGCTTTTTTCCGGGAACCAGACAATGCGGATTCAGGCGGAGGCGAAATACCTGTGCTTGAACGGAATTGTAATGAGATCTGTCAGCAGATAGGACAGCATGGGGGTCAGCATCAGGCCGGGAATTCCCCAGAAAAAAGGCAGCAGGAAGACCAGCGGAACGTAGCAGATCCCCTGAGGGAGTGAAGCCAGAAAAGTGGATTTTCCGGATTCACCTACGGCCTGAAGCAGGATATTCATGGAGAAACCATATGGCATGAGGATAAGACCGGCAACGTGGAAGCGGAGGGCATCAATGGCAAGACGGACCGTTTCGGAATCCATGGCAGAGAACAGTCCGATGATAAAGGGAGCGGAAAACAGAACCAGCACGAAGATGAGCAGAATCAGCGCAATATTTGCATGAAGCGTAAATGCATAGGCTTTCCGGATGCGATCATCCCGTCCGGCTCCCTTATTGTAGGAATAGATGCTCTGTGCACCCTGGAAAAGGCCTTTAATCAGGGCCAGAATGAAAGCAGTGATTTTGGAGACGATGGAGAACGCTGCAATCAGGAAGTCACCGCCGTATATGCCTGCAGAAATATTGAGACAGGCAGCGGAGAGCATACCGGCACCGTGCCGGCAGAGCGAAGGAAGACCGGCGCGAAGGATGCTGAGCAGCAGGGATGGGGAAAAGCTTACTGAGGACGGACGAAGGCGGGTTTCTGTCCGTCCTGTCAGAAAATAGAAAAGGAGGATACAGAGGCTGACCAGCTGACTGAGGAATGTCGCCAGCGCGGCGCCGGTGATACCCATGCGGAACGTGAAGATCAGCAGCGGGTCCAGCAGCATATTGAGAACGCCTCCACAGCCCATTCCGATCATGGACAGGCGGTTTTTTCCTTCGGAACGAAGAAAAGTCGAAAGGACGATGGACAGACACATGGCAGGAAAACCCAGCAGCATATATCGTCCGTAAATCTCGGAGTAAGGCTGAATGGTAGGGGAACTGCCAAGGAGCCGCATGAGCGGGGAAAGAAACACAAGACCGCTGAACGACAGCACGCCGGAAACCAGAAGAGAATAGAAGCAGGCAGTTGACCCGACGGTGGAGGCACCGCGTCGGTCTTTTGCGCCGAGCATCAGTCCGATACGTGTCCCGCCGCCTGTACCAAAGAGAAACCCGAGCGACATGATCAGCTCGGTGATGGCGAAGCTGATGCCGACAGCAGCGGTAGCCTGTGTACCAAGGTGAGCCACGAACCAGGTGTCCACGAGACTATACACAGTGGTGATTACCATGGAAATGATGGACGGAATGCCCAGACGGAGGGTTAGTCTGCGTACGGGTTCGGTGGTCATGCTTTCATATGGATTCAAAGCGGGACACCTGCCTTTTCTGAGATAATCAGGGAGTTTGCGGAGAGTATTGTAAAAAGACACAACTGTTTTTTGGGGACGGTCAGCCTGAAGGAAAAATCTCCCCTTACTTTGGTATAAGAAATGGGATGTCACCGTTACAGGTGGCATCCCCCGTTTTTCCATATCGAATTTGGTGCATCTTCACTCAGAAAGAAAAAACAATCCGAACCCGATTCCGGTCTGGAATGGAGTTCGGACTATCTTGATCTGGCTCCCCAGGTAGGGCTCGAACCTACAACCCTTCGGTTAACAGCCGAATGCTCTGCCATTGAGCTACTGAGGAATGTCTTGCTCTGTGAACAGGACGTATTATATGCAAAAGCAGGTGAGCTGTCAACACTTTTTTTAAAAAAGTACGAGAAAAAATAAAACTACTTTATATTATACACTACTGTGCAAATATGAAGGAACAGAATCAGGATGGCTGCAGTGAATGGGCATCTCAGCTGAGGCGGAATTGTCGCTCAGGAAACGACCAAATCATTTTCTGTTTCGGATATACTCGGATTATTAAACGAAACAGGAGGAAACAGGCGTGTATGGAGCTTTTCTTGGAGATATGATTGGTGCACCGTACGAATTTGACAGGAGTCCGAAAACAAAGAAGTTTCCGCTCTTCAGCCGAAATACGAAGTTTACCGATGATTCCGTCATGACCGTTGCGGTAGCGGAGGCACTGCTGGATGCTGAGGGAAAAACAGATGATGAGATCAGGCGTGCAGTAGTGCATTCCATGTGCAGATGGGGAAGACGTTACCCAGGTGCCGGATACGGAGGACGTTTTGCTGTCTGGCTCAGTTCCCGGGATCCAAGACCTTACGGAAGTTATGGAAACGGATCGGCCATGCGGGTGTCCTCTGCCGGCTGGCTGTATGATACGATAAAGGAAACCCGCCACATTGCCCGGCTGACTGCGGAGGTTACGCACAATCATCCGGAAGGGATAAAAGGAGCAGAGGCAGTGGCCAGTGCAATCTTCCTTGCCCGGACAGGCGCTGATAAGGAGAAGATCAGAGAATATATCATGCTGGAATTTGGATATGATCTTTCACGCACCTGTGATGAGATCAGACCTTCCTATCACCATGTGGAAAGCTGTCAGAAGACTGTTCCGGAAGCCATTACAGCGTTTCTTGAAGGAACTGATTTTGAAGATGCAATCCGGACAGCCGTATCGCTTGGCGGGGACTGTGATACGGTAACCTGTATTACCGGCAGTATTGCAGAGGCTTTCTATGGAATTCCAGACAAAATGGTTATGGAATGCAGAAAACGGCTGTGTGGGGACCAGCTTGAGGTACTGGATCGATTCAGAAAAAAGAAGCAGCCGGGGAGAATGGTTCACTCTGATTCTTTTCACAATGGAAACGGGCAAATTGAAACGGCTGTCCATACCTATTTTACAGACCCATCAAGAGAGAGTCTCTCAGCTGTCCTTGATGCGATCCGGCAGCGGATACACGAGGACGGAGAGCTGATCATTCCGGTCATTCTGCTGGAAAATGGAGATCGGCATGCTCTCCGGACAGTGCAGACTGATGACGGAAAGGAATGGCCGGCTGCTTTTACCTCTCATGTGGAATATGAAAAAGGCCAGCCGTGCACGATTCGTTCCGGCTCCATTGGGGTTACGCTGAAAAACTGCCTGCAGTCGGATGTCCCCGGCATAATTCTGAATCCATGGGGAGAACTGTTTATGTTATCCAGAGACCTGATTGATCTGATTCTGAAGGCAGACAGCAGCCTGAATGAGGCTGTTCCGGAGAGTGAAATCCGGACGGAAGGTTCTGAGGACGGAATGCGCCTGAAACAGGCTGTTGAAAACTGCAATCGCAAGGGTACTCTGATGGATCTGCTCGGACTGCATCTGATTCTGGAGGAAAGCTGTGTATGGATTCCCTGCAATATCATTATGGGTGATGCGGATCGCACGGCCATTGAGAAAATGGTAGAGGATGCAGAGCGGAATAATGAGCTTGATGCACTTAATGGAATGACGCTGATCAGTCAGGAAGAGATCCGTATAGTGCCGGATATTTTGCAAAAAGACGGGCAGCTTTTCTTCCCGGTTTTCACATCTCCGGAAGAAATGGGAGAATATGGCAGAAATTCCTCTAAAATCAGGCAGCATTTTCTGGAAACAGCCTGTATGGCAGTGAATGACAAAAAGAACATTGCCGGAATTGTGATTAACGCTTTCTCGGAATCACCATTCGTGTTATCGAGAGAAGAGCTTCTGCTGATGATGAAAGAAAAGCCTTCTGCAGCTGAAGAAGGATAAGAATAAACCGAAGAAGGAAGAGACAGCACGGATTTTACGGAATGGCATCTTACAGGAACAGCCTGAGCCGGTGTAATCGGCGCGGGCTGTTCCTGATCAGCTTTGGAATATCATAACGGGAGACAGCGGATACAGTCTCCCGCTTTTTTGTACAGAATGAATACAAAAGTCTCAGCCGGTCAGATCAGCGGGTGTTCCGGTACTGCAGCAGCGCATCATTCAATTCGGCAAAGGGCTTCGATTGTTGACACGGTTTTGTCTGAAACGATATAATTTCAGACAGAGTTCAGCCGGTATCTGAGCGGAACTGTTTCCGCTGAGAAAACTGTGCTGAACGTATTTAGCGAATTTCTTCGAAGTCCCGGTTATCCGGTACGGTCTTTTTCGGGGGATTCGGCTGCTCTGAGCTCTGCAGTTACAGGCGTGTTATCCTGTTGTGCAGTTTCAGTTATGGAGGTTCAGATGAAACGACTTGCATTATGCTTTCTGATGCTGCTGCTGCTTTGCAGCTGTTCGGCAGCGTCAACCTTGAATACAGAGGATTGTTTCCTGGAAGACCGGGTGAGGATCAATGCTGGCATGCTTGGAAAGCCGGACGGGACATTGCTCCCTGTGTACAGTGCTCCGTCTGAGGAAGCTTACAGGGGGGCAAACGGGAAAGCGTCTGTCAGTCTGAGGGAACCTTTCTATGCATGGGCATCCAGTATTGACGGGAACTGGCTGCTGATTGAATATACCGTATCAGATACGGAGAACCGGATCGGCTGGATAAGAATCGGAAATGAAGAAATGCCGACGCAAAAGCGGATTTCTGAATGGGAAGACCTGAGGAATCCGGACGACATGGGAGAACCTGTGCGGAAGGGAACCTGGGATATGCCGCAGCAGATTGGGACGGCAGACCTCATGGTGACGACGGACACGGTTGATCTGACGGATGATCCGAACGGCGGATGCCGTACGCTTCGAAAACTGAAGTCCGGAGAAACAGTTGGCGGGATGTGCAGTTTCAGCTCATTGGACGGCAGGGACTGGGTTTATGTCAGAACAATAGTTGACGGGAAAAAGGCCTTTGGATTTGTTCCGATGGATGCGGTCCGAAATTGTCCCAGTTCGCATGTGGAAAAAGACGTACTGGTGATTGAAGATGGAATCGAATTTCTGGGACTTGAGCAGGATCTTCTGGATGGCGGCGGGATCTATTATCTGGATGGCGGACCAGTGCGAAGTGTCATTGAAACCGGAATGATACAGGGGTTTATCGTAGATGAAGTGGAACAGTACGGAGAAACCTTTGTTCGAAGCATTCAACTGCCGGATTCTCTGCGTGTAGTAGGTGATGATGCATTTTATTGCTTTGCATTGGATGAACTGGTGATTCCGGAAGGCGTCCGGTATATACGCGGTCTCTGCCCTTTTATGGCGATGCAGATTGGAACACTGTATCTGCCGTCAACGCTGGAGGATTTCAGATTTGGAATGCGGTTTACGAATGTCGGAATGTACGTTCTCTCTGAAAAAAATCCCCGCATGACATGTGTGGATGGAGTGATTTATTCAAAAGACAGGAAGATACTTCTGTCATATCCCAATGGAAAAGATGCTGAAACATTTGATGTGCCAAAGGGAACTGAAGAAATCGCGGAATATGCTTTTTATGCCGGACCGTATTACGACGCTTATTATCTGAATCCTGTTCCGCTGCGCGCATTATCACTGCCGCTGGGGCTTAAAAAGATTGGAACCTGTGCATTCGGAGGCCTTGATGAACTGATCAGTCTGACGATTCCTCCGACTGTTGAAGAACTTGCGGGGGATGCGTTCGGAGAAATGGTCAGTCTGCAGTTTCTGAATATGCCGGACCGGTTGAAAAATGAGTTTTACTGGTACTGGCATGATAAACGAATGTCAGGAAACGGGTTTGAGGGGGATAATGGAGAAAGGATGGGAAACAGCATATGGTAAGAAAAACAGGGATACTTCTTATTGTTCTTTTACTGCTTTTGTCCTGCGCACGGGCGGACGGTTCCTGGAGTCAGATCAATCAGGAGCTTGACAGACCTGATCAGTGGCAGCAGATTGTCCGGGATCCCCAGCGCTTCTCTCTTGGAGAGAAAAAACAGTATGAATCAGATCCCGGAATTCAGATTGCTCAATGGGGAACCTATCCCAGCATGGACGGATCAACGGTATGTGTCCCGATGGCAATCGAGTTTGCTCGTCAGTGGCTTGGACTGAACGAAGAGGATCTGAAAGGGTTTGTCAGCTTTTCAACGACACCCAATGCGTATGACAGACTGATTCGAGGTCTTTCCAATCCAATGGTAACTGTCATGTCGGAGAATATCGTTATGGATGATACGCATCCGATTGATCTGGTGATTGGGACGGAAGCCAATGCAGATGAAAAATCAGAAGCAGATGCGGCTGGAAAAGAGCTGATTTACATTCCGGTCTGCTGTGACGCTTTTGTATTTTTCATCAGCCGGGACAACAGGGTAGATTCACTGACAACGGAACAGATCCGGGATATTTACTCGGGAACTGTCGTTGAGGATAGTTTCGGATTCGAGGAAATAGTTGCAAACATCAGTGACTGGGCAGAAGTCGGAGGAGACGCAGGGGAGATACTGGCATTTCAGCGCCCGCACGGCAGCGGAAGTCAGACTGCAATGGAAGAACTGGTAATGAAGGGCCGGGAAATTATCACGGCACCTGAAAACCGCATTACCGGCGGCATGGCGGAAATTGTACAGCGGGTAGGCAATTATGTTGACCGTCCGGATTCCATCGGCTACTCTTACCTGTATTATCTTCAGTCTCTGTACGTTAATGAAGCGATCAAAGTCATTGCAGTAGACGGCATTGAGCCGACTACAGACAACATTCAGAGCGGACGGTATCCTTTTTCCGTTCACTATTATGCGGTGTACGAAAAAGGAAATACCATTGCAGAACAATTCGTTCAGTGGATGATCTCGGATGAAGGACAGAAATGTATTAAACAGGCAGGGTATATTCCACTCAGGTAGCAGAGCTGGTTATCAAAAAAGGCCCCGACATCAGTCGGAGCCTTTTTTGAATGGCTGAAAGGAATAAACATTTACGTGTACAGGATGTCCTGGTGCAGAAGAGGAAAATGAGTGACGGCAATCTTTGGAATGGGTTCGGATCATTGCATACGTTTTTCAGACTCATACAGGCAGAAAAAAACAAGGTCAGCTTTCTCTCGAAACTGACCTTGTCCAGTGGTGGATTGGAGTGGACTCGAACCACCGACCTCCCGCTTATCAGGCGGGTGCTCTAACCGGCTGAGCTACCAATCCGAACAACGGAACGTATTATAATGCCGGACAAATCAATTGTCAATCAAAAATCACAGACGACTTTTTGTAAAAACCATCTAAAAATAGCCTTGTGGAAGATTCAAAAGGTCTTTTGGGTGCAGAGACGAAAACGGCCGCTCCCATGAGGGAAGCGGCCGGAAACTCAGGCAGACTGACAGGATTTTTTAGCAGGACGGAAAAGATGAACGGAATTACGCTGTCTGGATTTTGATGGAACAAGGCGGGGAGAGAGTGAAGGCTGAATGTGATGCGCCTTGGTCAGCATGACTTTCTTGCAGTGGAGATAGGCAGGAATCAGGAAGATATCAGCCATAATCCAGGCAAGAGGACTTGCAACCGTGCATCCGGCAAAACCAAGGGCAGGAACAAGAAAGATTCCTGCAACCATCCGGGCGATCATCTCCATCAGACCGGAGAAGATGGAAAACAGGGAGAAGCCCATGCCCTGAATGGAAAAACGGAAAACATTGACCAGTGTCAGTGTCGGATAAAAAATGGTATTGATCAGAAGATACTGCTGAGACATGGACAGAATGGCTTCAGAACCGGAACCGGTGACGAACAGCCTTGCCATGGGCAGACCGAACAGAACACAGATCAGAACGGCAATGATGGTATAGACAATGCCGATAACGGAAGCGGAGATAGTGCCCTTGTCAAGCCGTTCATAATGTCCGGCTCCAACATTCTGCGCGCAGTAAGTTGCCATTGTGCTGCCAAGGCCATTTGGAACGCAGGCCAGGAAGTTGTTAATCTTTCCGCCTGCCGTTACTGCTGCAACGGCAGAGGAGCCAAGAGAATTGACGCCTACCTGCAGGATAATGCTGCCGATAGCCGTAATGGAGTACTGAAGTCCCATGGGAATGCCGTAACTGCACAGCTCCCGGATATGACCGGCATTGATCTGCCAGTCAGAATGCGTCAGATGGAGAATTGGGAACTTCTGGTGGATCCACATGAGACAGAGCAGTCCGGAGATTCCCTGACTGAGGACGGTGGCGAGAGAGGCACCGAAGATTCCCAACTTCAGAGTGAGAATGAAGAAAAGGTCCAGAAGAACATTGAGAACAGAGGAAAAGACCAGGAAGAACAGCGGAGTGCGGCTGTCCCCCAGCGCCTGAAGGTATCCTGAGAGCATGTTGTAAAGAAGGGTGGCAGGAATGCCGGCAAAGATGACGACAATGTATTCGTATGCCTGCTCAATGCAATCTTCCGGTGTTCCCATAAGAACCAGAATATCATGGCAGAACAGAACGGTGGTAAATGTCAGAACAGCGCCCAAAGCGGTGCACAGAAGAATTCCGTTCGTCACATAATTGCGGAGCCGCTGCTCGTCCTGCGCACCAAAGCTGCGGGCTACCGGTATCGCAAAGCCGGAGCAGATACCCATGCAGAAGCCCAGAACAAGGAAATTGATAGAACCTGTGGCACCGACACCGGCCAGGGCGGTGACGCCCAGAGTCTGTCCGACAATCATTGTGTCGACCAGATTATATAGCTGCTGGAAAATCATTCCAGCCAGAAGGGGAAGCATAAAGCCCAGAATCAGTTTATAGGGTGTTCCCCGAGTCATGTCTTTTGTCATATAACCTCCCGAATGTTCGGTTCGTTAACGTGTTTCCTGAAACGATCCGTCCTCATTTGAAAATGTGAGGGCTCGAATCGGAACGGTATTATAAGCAGATTCGGGAGACAATGCAATAGTGGAAAACAAAAAAGAATTTGGAAGTTCTGTTGCATAAAAAGAACAGTCTTTTCGAAACGAAAAGACTGTTTGAAATGAAATTAGTACCGAATGACTATATTATAAGTGCCGTTTTTAGCAAATTCGGATATTCTGTGAATAGTGAGCAGATCGGAAACAGCTTCAATCAACAGAAACACGCCGATAAACTGCATAAAGAGACTGCCGTAGAAACCAGGAAACAGGATAAGGGAAACACCGAGGCAGACAAAGAGGATACCGATCAGGAGGGCGGTCCACCACTGTATGAATCCGAATTCTTTCAGTGTCAGTGAACGCCGGATTTCACTGCAGGCGGAGATTACGATGAAAAAGCCAAGCATTGTTCCGGTGAAACTGAAGAGGAAGCCGGGATTGACCAGCAGTGCTATGCCAAGGACAAGAGCACTGATCCCAAAGAGAAGTCTGGCATGATCCCAGTAGCGTTCGTGATTTCGTACATAAGTAATAATACTGAGCATACCATAGATAAGAATGGCGATGCCGATAAGCGTACAGAGTGCAAACTGACTTGCTGCTGGATTAAGAATCAGAAAGGTGCCAAGAATGAGTTCTCCGATTGCGGTCAGAACTGCACTGAGTTTAAAATCTTTCAGGACAGACTGAAGTCCCATGAAAATCATTCCTTTCTTTAATATACATCTAAGGTATATATATATTTTAGGACTGAATCAATCAGAATGTCAAGGGAGTCGCGTCAGAAAGACATCAAAACGTCCGGACCGAGTGACGAAAGGAGAAAAGCACCGTCAGAACAGACGTCCGGAGAAGTCTGCCCCGGGAGAGTCAAAACCGGCTTTTCGGCAGTTCAGATGACTGCTCACAGCGTTCCGGACATTTTCCGGGAAGATTTGACAGTCTATCCTGACAGGCTTATAATAGGCGCAGTATATATAGAAGGAGAATTTCCATGCCAGAAAAACGCCGGTTGCCGACACTGCATATTATTATTGTTGGCTGCGGAAAAGTCGGCATTACCTTGGTGGAACAGCTTTCCCGCGAGGGACATGATATTACGGTTCTGGATATCAATGAGAATGTTGTCAGGAATGTGACGGAACTATATGACGTGATGGGTATCACCGGCAGCGGTGTGCATATGCAGGTTCTGAGAGAAGCAGGACTTGAAACTGCCGATATTGTGATATCTGTAACCGGGTCGGATGAAATCAATCTGCTTTGCTGTACAATAGCCAAAAAAGTCGGTAAAAGTCTTGTTTCCATTGCAAGAGTACGCAATCCGGAATACATTGAAGAACTTCCCTATCTGCGTCAGCAGCTGGGAATTGCAATGATTATTAATCCGGATCTTGAGGCAGCCAGAGAAATCGGACGGATTATCTCGAGACCGCAGGCACGTTCAGTCAATGCATTTGCAAAAGGACATGCCGAACTGGTACGCTTTACCATTCCGATGGGAAACGTTCTTGACGGGAAGCAAATCCTTACGCTGGATCGTTTTTTCTCTTTCGGTTATATTCTCTGTGCCATTGAGCGCAACGGAGAGGTATATATTCCCAAGGGCACGGACAGTCTCAAAGCCGGCGATGATATTACCATTATGGCTGCATCGAGAGATGTGAACAAGATCTTTACGGCCATCGGAATGCGGACGGGTTCTCTCAAAAGCTGCATGATCATAGGCGGAGGAAAGACTTCCTATTATCTTGCCAGACAGCTGCTGGATCAGCGGATGGATGTCCGGATCATCGAGTCAGATCCGAAACGCTGTGATGAGCTGGACGCTCTTCTGCCGGGTGCGACGATTATTAACGGCAATGGAAGCGATGAACAGCTCCTGAAAGAAGAGGGAATTGATGCCGTTGAAGCCTTTATTGCTCTGACCGGTATCGATGAGGAGAATATTCTGATGACTCTGTATGCAAAACGGATACAGGGCCTCAAGACAATTACGAAGATCAACCGGATCACATTCAATGATGTTATCGACGATCTGGATCTTGGAAGCGTTGTGTATCCCAAGTATATCTGTGCAGAGGAAATTACGGCGTATGTCCGTGCCAGACGGAATTCCATCGGAAGTAATGTCGAAACGCTTTACCATATGTTTGACAACCGCGTGGAAGCGATTGAATTCCATATTGAAAAGGGATCACCGGTTATCGGCATTCCGCTGATGCGGCTGAAAAAGAAAGATCAGCTGCTGATTGCCTGTATCAACCGCAACGGAAGGATTCTGTTCCCACGCGGACAGGATACGATTGAAGCGGGCGACGGAATGATTGTCATTACCAAGCACAAGGGATTTGGCGATGCATCAGATATTCTTCTGTGAGGCGTTATGAGAAGCATCATTTTTATTCTGGGTTGGATTATGTTGGTTTTGGCCGTTCTGATGCTCCTCCCGATTGCGACTTCTGCAGTTTACGAGGAGACAGAAGGGCTTGCATTTGCCGTAGTTGCTTTTCTCAGTGCAATCTGCGGCGTTTTGCTGATCAGAACTAAGCCGGCGACTGTAAAGTTTTATGCAAAAGAAGGACTGGCCTGTACAGCCCTGGGCTGGATTGTACTCAGTCTGGTTGGTGCCGTTCCTTTCACACTGTCCGGTGAGATTCCTTCCTATCTGGATGCAGTATTTGAAACGGTTTCAGGATTTACGACAACCGGAGCCAGTATTCTTCGGAGTGTGGAACAGATGTCACACACGACGAATATGTGGCGATGCTTTACCCACTGGATCGGCGGCATGGGCATCCTGGTGTTCCTCCTGGCTGTTTTGCCTATGGTCGGCGGATCGAATATGCAGCTGATGAAAGCGGAGAGCCCTGGGCCATCAGTAGGAAAACTGGTTCCGAAAGTCCGGTTTACCGCTCAGCTGCTCTACGGACTGTATGTGGCTCTGACAATTCTGATGATCCTGCTGCTGATTGCCGGACGGATGCCGCTGTATGATGCCATCTGTACAGCCTGCGGTACAGCAGGAACGGGCGGATTTGGTATCTATAATGATTCATGTGCCAGCTTCAGTCCGTATCTGCAGTGGGTGATCACCATTTTCATGATTCTCTTCGGTGTGAACTTTAATGTGTATTATCTGATTTTTCTTCGGAAATTCCGCGATGCGTTACGCTGTGAGGAGCTGCACTGGTATCTGGGCATTATTCTTATGGCAGGACTCCTCATTTTCAGAAATATCGCCGGGAGATTTGAAACAGTGGAGCAGGGGCTTCGAACGGTATTCTTCCAGGTGGCCACTATTATTACGACAACCGGATTTTCCACAGTGGATTTCGATCTCTGGCCGACGTTTTCAAAGACGATTATTATCCTGCTCATGTTTATTGGTGCATGTGCCGGTTCTACCGGCGGCGGAACCAAGGTCAGCAGAATCGCAATTATCGGGAAATCGTTTTTCTCCTATATCCGTTCTTTCCTGCATCCGCGGGCTGTCAGGAAGATCAAGTTTGAAGGAAAAGAAGTGGAAACGGAGACTCTTCGTGCTATTTTTGTCTACTATACGGGAGTCTTCCTGATTGTTGCCGTTTCAGTTCTGCTGGTGTCTCTGGATGGATTTAATTTTGAGACTTCTTTCTCAGCCGTTGCAGCGACGTTTAATAATATCGGACCCGGATTTGGAATGGCCGGTCCGGCGTCCAATTATGCGGATTTTTCGAAACTGTCAAAGTGTGTCATGATCTTTGACATGCTGGCCGGTCGTCTTGAGGTATTCCCGGTTATCCTGCTGCTGTATCCAAGGTTCTGGCGGGAAGTCGGAATGGAAATTTATACCCGGAGAATGCGCAGCGGCCGAGGATATATGGACCGTCGACGTCTTCATAATTCCAAATAACTGTGAAAAATGATACAAGCAAAACAGATTGCCTGGAAGTACGTTTCTGAGCAGTCTGTTTTCTGTTTTTGGAGGATTTTTGATGAGCAGCAGGGACAGAAATGTTCACGAATCACTGCATTTCCGGCATTTGGTTTGGCATTCGGGAGAAAGAAAATGAAAAAAGCTTTTCAAGAGAAGGTTATTCTGATATAATCGAATCAGCGTGAAAACGGAAAAAGTCTCAAGAACCGTTTTCTTGAATGATACCGCTTAGCGGTTTTAGGATAAGGAGGATCATCATGAAGGATTACTCGGTAAAGGATATTCGCAACATCGCTGTATTGGGACACGGCTCGGAAGGAAAGACCACTCTGGTGGAATCCATGCTGTTTTCATCAGGT
>CACXHF010000242.1 GCA_902767305.1 uncultured Eubacteriales bacterium | reverse complement strand
TTGAAATAGACAAGCGCATTCGGTACAGTCGTTCCGCGTACCAGAACAGTTTCACCGGTAAAGGCCGTCTCCGCCGGATCGACAATCGTCACTCGGGCGGGCATGAGTTCTGAGGTTACCGTCAGTTCCGCAGATGCATTCTCCGTTTCAATCAGCAGATGATTCTCTCCCGGAGTTTTCAGTCTGATCCGAAGCGAGAATTTCCCTTCGCTGTCCGCAACGGTCCGGCCTGCAGCCTCATCGTTGCATTTCCCGTGGACATCTGCTCCGGCGTCCGTCTTTCCGGTAACCGTCAGCGTCTCCTCAAAGGTAACCGCGCTTACCGGATCCAGAACCATGTTTCCTTTAACCTTTTCTGCCTCAGCAAGACGATTTTCAGGTTCAGGTGTGGGTGCAGGCGTCGGCTCCGGCGTGGGTTCCGGCGTTGCTTTTGTTCTGGGTGCAAACATCTGCATTCCGGCAAGAACCGTTCTCAGCGCCTGATCGTCTTCCTCGTTGACCTGCCTTCCGACGACCGTCCTGTTCAGTGTATAAATTCTGTCATGAGAAAAGGTTACATAGCGAACGGAGTATACCGGCATGGATGCAAACATGGCAGATGAAACGAGTCTTACCGCTCCGGGTTTCCCGTCCGTCAGTTCACAGCGCTCATAGAGTCCGCTTTCCTCAAACCGATGCAGCAGTGCCTGTTTCTCCTCATCAGTCAGCTCCTCAAACACCTTTCCCTCATCCATGTACGGATCATCCGTCACACTGACCGAAATCTGTCCCCCGTCCTCCGGTATCACTTCCATCACGATTCCGTTGGCTGCGTAATTTGCCAGAACAGCTTCCGTGTCTGTTCCAAGTTCTTTGATAAATGTCTCATGTTCCGACAGATTGGTCTGTGTCAGCACTCTTTCCGTTTCGTTCTGCACTGTATAGCGGAATCCTTCATACGGAAACACGTACGTCGTTGCTGATACCAGTGCCGGAAGAAGCATCGCGAGCATTGCCAGTGCTAACCCGAAACGAATCATAACCTGTTTCATGAAAGTGGCCTCCCATTAATAACCTGCATTCTGCAGCCTCTGCGGTCGATATTGGAATTGATTCACATTAATCGCGAAAATTATAACAAGTTCAGTTCTGTTTGACAAGCGCTTCCCCTTTTGCTGTCAGAAACGCCAGAGCAGGATACAGAACCAGATTAGTGGGCGTCATCTGCCCCAAAGGAGCACTTTCCATGAGTCCGATCAGAAGCACGGCCACCGCCAGCATCCCCATGGAAAGAAGACCGGACTCCCGATGCTGTGCCCCGTAACAGAATCCCCGGAAAGCTCCGGGCAGAATGCAGAGCAGGAATGCCGCCTGAAGGAGAAAACCGATTAATCCAAAGTCCGCAATGAACTGAAGGTAGGTATTATGCACTGCCGCCGTTCCGTCAGCCTCATGGATCGTGTCGTGGGCAATCAGGCTCCCGGTGTTCCCGACGCCTCTGCCAATCAGCATCTTTTTCGGATCACTTTTCCAGAGATCCATGAGGTTGCGCCAGATATTCGTCCGGTCTGAAAACGTTGCATCCACTGCCTCGCGCGGTTTTCCGGTCAGCTGACTTTCCGCTTCAGCCGAGGTCACAATTCTCTCCGCCACTGTTCTGAGGAACGCCTTCTCCGCCGTCTGCTCTGTTCTGCTTTGAATCTCTGCCGTTCCTGACATTTTCTCATAATGTGCCAGCGCACCACAGGTGATCAGCGCAGATCCCGCATAACCGCCCGCCAGCACGGCCGCCGCACAGAGAGCGGCTGCTGCTCCCCGTGTACTTCTGCCTTTCATTGCCGGAAGAAAGAACACTTTCATGAACGCACCAAATGCCAGTGCAATCAGGACCGCATAGCGCGAGGTGCGGCTCTGTGACAGAATAATCACCAGTGCTGCCATGAGCGTCCCTGCCGCTCCGATTCCCCGGACCCAGAGCCCTCTGGCGCATTGGAACAGAGCCATACTCATAAACAGACAGCCTGCCGCCATCATCCCGACTGAATTGTAATGCACACCTGCAAACAGGAATCCCCTGAACACGCCAAACGGCAGTCCTCCGGTCTCCTCTCCAATCCGTGTTCCTGTTGCCGCACAGTAGAGGAGCAGACCGCACCAGACAAGAGACAGCACCGAAAACAGGATTCCCATTTCCAGTAGCCGTTTCTCCCGGATTCTCTCCTCTCTCTCCCGAACGGAAGCATACAGACCAAAGAAGACAATCCCATAGCCGATGTCTGTTACCATGTTATTAAATGTCGCCCCAAACCGCCAGAGAAGCGGAACCGCAATCCACAGATACAGCAGAAACAAAATCGGCATTTCCAAACCGCTTTTATTCTGTTTCAGCCTTGCAAGTCTGAGTCCGATCAATGCTCCGCCCCAAGGACAGAGCATGTATGTGTACAGATTTGTCAGACCCTCCATGTGCCATTTCAACGGATCCACAAACAGAATTCCCCGCAAAAGATATGCAGCCATAAGGAACAATGCCTCATTTTCAAGGATGCGCAGCAGACCTCCCCGGCATTTTTCAACAATCCGTTCCATTCAGTTTACCTCCGTACACATAGACTGATTCATGTCAGCGGAAAAATCCGGATTAGAAAACAGCAGAGAGCAACTCTCTGCTGTCATTTATCACTCTTCCGTGTCTTCCTCAATGATTTCAATTACAGAAGGAGTCTCAGTCCCGCTCATTTCAGGCATAACCCGGGCGGCATTCTCTTTTCTCGAAGAACGCCGGCGGCCTCTTTTCCTGCCGCGTCCTTCTCCGGAGTTCTTCTCCCTGCTTTCCGGCTTTGCGGCATTCTGCTGATTCTTGAGGGTAATTACCACATGCCGGTTCGGTTCCTCTCCCTCGGAATGGGTTGTGACTGCCGGATGATTCTGCAGTGTTGTATGCAGGACACGGCGCTCATACGGATTCATCGGCTCAAGAACGACGCGGCGTCCCGTCTTCTGCGCACGATTTGCCATGCGAAGAGCCAGTCTGCGGAGGCTGTCCTCCCGTTTTGCCCGATAATTTTCCGAATCAACCGTTACACGGATATACTCATCCTGACCCTTGTTTACCTGCAGACTGGTCAGATACTGCAGTGCATCCAGTGTTTCTCCCCGTCTGCCGATCAGTATCCCGAGAGTATCCCCGATCATATGGATACTGATGACGCCCGGCTGTGAATCATCCGCATAAACTTCAACCGAAACATTCATCCGTTTCGTGATCTCCATGAGGAAATGCTGCGCTTTTCCTGCAGGTGTATCCTCCGGGAACAGAACCGCCGCACCTTCCGGCGCAAACGCCTCTTCCGTCTTTGTTTCCGCAGCCGACAGCGGCATCTGCTCTTCTTTTGAAGGCACTGCCTCCGGTTCCGCGACCGGTTCCTCAACCGGCTTTTCCACCGGTTTCACAGCTGGCTTCTCTACCAGTTTCACAGCTGGCTTCTCCGCCGGTTTCTCCGCCGGTTTCACAGCTGGCTTCTCCGCCGGTTTTTCAGTCTTTTCCTTTACCGGTTCTGCAGCCTGAGAACCTTCTGAAACCGGCTCTGCCGCCGGTGCCTTTTCTGAACTTTCCCTGGCCTGCGCAGGTGCTTCCTGCTGAACCGGTTCCGGCTTCGCCTGCTGCGGCTTAGGCTTCGGCTTTTTCGTATTTGAATCAAGGGAGAAACTGCCAAGGAGATCACTTAAGCCTCCGTCTTCCTCTTTTTCTTCCTCAAATACGGTTATACGAACTTTTGCCGGCTTACTGCCAAACCGTCCAAAGAGGCCCTTTGCCCCCTCCTGAATGACTTCCACCCGCACATCTGCAATGGTTACGCCAAGTTCGCTAAGACCATTGTCAATCGCTTCCTGTGTCGTTTTGCCAGTAAATTCACACGTTTTCATCAGATACCGACCTCCTCAGCGGTAGCGGCCTTGGCTTCCTGGCTCTTAAAATACCGGTTAAAGCCAATCTGTTCGATGATAGCATAAATATTGGATACAACCCAGTACAGTGCAAATGCCGCATTATACTGTGCGCAGAAATAGAGCGACATAAACAGCATTACATAGATCATTGTCTTCTGGCTGCCTGCCTGCTGCGGATTGGCCACAGCAGTCTGCTGCATCGTCATCTTCTGCATAAGAAGCTGTGTTCCCATTGAAATCAGCGGAAGAAGGAACAGACCATTGTTCTCCGCATAAATGGTGATGGACCAGAAGAGGAAACGCAGATTACTGAGGCCCGCAAGCGGTGCAAGATGCACGGCGTATGCCTCTGAGGAAACAAAGGGCACCACAACGTTGTCAATATAGGCCGTCATGGCATCCCGTCCTGCAAAGCCAAGTGCCTCAGGTATGGTTCCTGCAGCCGCCAGATTTGCACTGACCTGGTTCCAGACCGTATAATCAACCATTCTGAGAGAGTTGACATCCGGCATGAACGTCGCAAACGGTGTATCCGGCATCCAGAGGTTCCTGATCCAGAGGAACGGCTCAACAAGTGTTTTGGGATCTATTTCAGGATTGTGATAGAATGTCAGGAACTGACGGACAAGCTGCTCATTGGCAAATGTCCGAAGCGCATAGAACATGGCAAACAGAATCACCATGGAAATGATCATCGGCAGACAGCCGCCAAGAGGATTCACTCCCTCCTCCCGGTAAAGCTCCTGCATCTTCTGATTGAGCTTTTCCTGATCATCCTTGTACTTGTCCTGCAGACGCTGCATCTTCGGCTGAAGTGCACTCATCTTCATCGTAGAACGACGGCTTCCGAGGTTAAGCGGCATAACGAGAACTTTAATCAGTACTGTAAATACAATGATGGTAACAGCATAATTGTTTATGACTGAATACAGTCCCCTGATGACCGTCAGCAGAAGATCATTAAGAAAATTCATGGACAGTTCGTCTCCTTGTACTATCGTTAGAGGGGCGCCCCTGAACCCCTCCTGATGGCAAATTATGGTACGGGATCGTAGAGATTACCTTTATAAAAAGGATGACAGCGCAGAATTCGGCGGATCGCCAGATACGAACCTTTCAGTGCACCGTATTTTTCTATCGCTTTCATGGCATAGGCCGAGCAGGTCGGTGTAAACCGGCAGCACGGCTGATGCATCGGGCTGATGCGTTTCCTGTAAAATCGTATCATTGCCAAAAGCAGACGTTTCATCATGGATCCGCCTTTCCTGCCTCCTGCATCAGTAAATTCTGCTTTTTAAGCATATAGATGACTGATCTGCACAGATTCGTAAAATCAGCATCCGTCGCAGGATTCCGGGCAATAAAAATATACAGTCCATTCTTCATTCTGGGAATCATGGGATCCACTGCTGCCCGAAGCCGGCGCTTCACGCGGTTTCGAACCACCGCACCGCCAATCTTCTTTCCAACAGAAAATCCGATTTTCAGTGTATTGGACCGGGTATACAGCAATACCATTTCCTTGGAACCACTGGAGGTTCCGCGTCTATAGACATACTTAAATTGTGCATTCTTCTTGAGGCTGTATTTTCGCTGCAAAAGAAACGCCTCCAGATTCATCCAGCATAGCCTGTTTCAGACCATCCGGTCTCACGTTTGCAGGCCTGTCGCAGAAAAGAAAAGAAAAAGGTCCGTTCCCGGTCTTTACCGGGCCGGACCGAACGTTCCCCTGTTCCGGCAGGAAAAACGATGCCGCACAG
>CACXHF010000241.1 GCA_902767305.1 uncultured Eubacteriales bacterium | reverse complement strand
GCGACATTCGCATTGTCGAGGTCAGGGGTTCGACTCCCCTATGCTCCACCAGAAAACCTTGCAGATCAAAGCTTGCAAGGTTTTTTCTTTGCCATTTTTCAGAAACCATAGTATGCAAATCCTGCATGAGAAAAACAAAATAAAGAAGAAACTTTGCCAAAATTTGATGAGGAGAAGGGTGAAAGACAGTGAACAGTAAAAGCACAATCATTGAAAAACTGAAGGAAGCCGCTTTCTCCGTCCTGCCAATCGTAACCATTGTGGCAATTCTGTGCCTGATTTGGATCCCGATTCAAACGGATCTGATGCTGGCGTTTCTGATTGGTTCCGTATTCCTGATCGTCGGAATGGGCTTGTTTACGGTTGGCTCGGAACTGTCCATGACTCAGATCGGATCCCACATCGGATCCAGCCTGACCGTTTCCCGAAAGCCATGGCTGATCCTGACTGTCTGTTTTATCCTCGGAATCGTCATCACGATGGCGGAGCCTGATCTGCAGGTTCTGGCATCGAATGTGCCGGGGATCAACACCACAGTGTTGATCATCGTTGTATCTGTGGGCGTCGGATTGTTCCTGATGTTCAGTATGGTTCGTATCCTCAATTCGATTCCTCTTCGCTGGATGCTGATCGGCTTTTACGGGCTGGTCTTCTTTCTGGCAATTCTGTCTGACCGGGGATTCCTTTCTGTGGCGTTTGATTCAGGCGGCGTGACAACAGGACCGATGACCGTTCCGTTTATTATGTCTCTGGGCGTTGGTGTTGCGGCAATCCGCAGCGACTCACGCGCGGAAGAAGACAGCTTCGGCCTGGTCGGCCTTTGTTCCATTGGCCCGGTCCTTGCGGTGCTGATCCTGGGATTCATTTACAGGACAGATCTTGATGAAACGGCTGCGGGCAGTCCTGCATCCTATGCTGATACAGTTGCGCTCGGACATGGATACCTGGCGGCCATCCCGGAAAACCTGAAAGAAATCGGAATGGCACTGCTGCCGATTATGATTGTTTTTCTCGTTTTTCAGCTTGTGTCCCTGCGCCTGCCCCGGGCTCCGTTTATGCGGATTATGATCGGACTGCTGATGACGCTGGGCGGCCTGATGCTTTTCCTGACGGGTGTTAACGTGGGGTTCTCATCTCTTGGGCAGATGTTGGGCCAGCGTCTGGCAGGGCCGCAATGGCGCTTTCTCCTGATTCCGCTCAGTATGCTGATGGGTTGGTTCATCATAAACGCAGAGCCTGCCGTACATGTGCTGAATAAGCAGGTAGAGGAAATGAGCGCCGGGGCAATCCCGGCAAAAGCGATGGGATTCAGTCTTTCCATTGCCATTGCGTGCGCCATGGGAATGAGTATGCTTCGCGCTCTGACCGGACTGTCCATCCTCTGGTTTGTCATTCCCGGGTATCTGATTTCTCTGGCATTGTCTTTCTTTGTACCAAGCTCTTTTACGGCGATTGCTTTTGACTCCGGAGGGGTCGCCAGCGGTCCGCTGACAGCGGCTTTTATGCTGCCCTTTGCGATGGGAGCTGTTTCTGCCATGGGTGGAAATGTTATGACCGACGCTTTTGGTCTTGTAGCGCTGGTTGCCATGATGCCGCTGATCACAGTTCAGATTATGGGGATCATTGCAGCCATGTCTTCACGTCGCGCCGCCGGGAAGCCTGTTGCGGCTTCCTATGCTGAAAATGACATTATCGAACTGTGGGAGATGTGATATGGAATTATATTATGTATTGTCTGTCCTGGATCGTGACAAGCAGGTCCGGCAGGAAAAAATCTACAAATCCCTGGGGCTCAGATTCTCCATGATCATGATGGGACGAGGTACGGCTACACATGCCCATCTCTCCATGCACGGGCTGACACTCACGGAAAAGGTTGCAGTTGCGACGATCGCCAACAAGGAAACGACAGCACTGCTGTTCCGCCAGACAAAACAGAAACTTTATATCGATATTCCGGGAAACGGGATCATGGTTTCCATACCAATCAAAAGCGTGGGAGGAGTGAATACTTTGGAACAGCTGACAAACCATACATCCGCAAATTCCGGAAAGCCGGATATGAATTTCGAATATGAACTTGTCTATGTAATCCTTAATGAAGGTCATTCTGATGAAGTGATGGATGTGGCGCGGCCGGCGGGAGCAACAGGCGGTACAGTCCTTTCCGCGAAAGGAACCGGAATCAGGCAAGCTGAAAAATTCAGGGGACTGTCTCTGGCAAACCGGAAGGAAGTCATCCTGATCGTTGCCAAAGCAGAGGACAAAGCCGAAATTATGAAAGCAATTGTTGAAAAAGCGGGAATCCAGACGCCTGCCGGTGCAATCTGCTTCTCATTGCCTGTTTCACAGGTTGCCGGGCTGAGGAAAATTGAGGAATCATAATCTTAGCGCAACCTTAGCGTGAAGAATCTTTCAAAAATGCTTATTTATGGTATGATTTTTATCGAGGGAGTAACAGCCGCAGTAATATGGAGCTCGGCCGTCATCACGGATTTATCCCGGCAGAGCTTTCAATTGTGAGACTCATGTCAGCTTTGCTCTGCATGAGTCTTTTCTTTTGAGGAAACAGGCGCAACGGCGTTGTATCTGCTTTTTTCATAGGGGGAATAGATATGAACACAATGGTATCGGCATTGTTCAATGCCTCATTTCTATAATGATGACGGGTACTCTTTATCCTTTTCTATAATACAACAATAAATTTGTGTGTAAAAAACAATACTAATTCAGTGCGAATGTTATGGTAGCGCGCGACATTCGCATTGTCGAGGTCAGGGGTTCGACTTCCCTATGCTCCATTCGAAAAAACAGACACCCCTTAGGGGTGTCTGTTTTTTGTATGGAGCACGGGAGTCGTTCCCTCCTGACCGAAAACAGTGCGATGTATTGGAGAGGGAGTCCCGCTGATGACCGTCGGCGGTGGAAGGAAGCAATCTCAACAGTGTGGACTTGTGACCATTGGGAGTGGTTCATGACTGTATTTTTTGTGGGAAATCCTTGACATAGAAGCTTCAGTCTGATTTACTATTGATAGATTACCCGCGAAGCGATGGAAGCGAGTCAAAACATTCAGGAGGTGCATTTTCATGCGTTATTTTATACAGGACGGCAACCGACTGATCTGGCGAAACGATGGCGAAACCCTAATGATTTCCCCCTGGGGTCCGAGTAGCATGAGAGTTCAGTCTGTCCTGATGAGTGAAATCCAGGATGATCGCTGGGCTCTGCTGGATCCGCAGCCGACGGAAGCCGTGCTGG
>CACXHF010000240.1 GCA_902767305.1 uncultured Eubacteriales bacterium | reverse complement strand
TATCCGCATATATCCTCACACCCTCCCGGCAGATTCAGCCGATTTGCGGATTTACGCAGATTGATTGAGTCTGCCGACGGATGTCTGCCTCATGGAATCTGCGGCAAATTATCCGTCTCAAGCGAAGTCAGTGCTGACATTTCATGCAAAAAAAGGACTGCACTTCATGAGATGCAATCCTCAGAAAGATGATACAGGGATGACTGAACAGCTGCGAAAAAGGATCATCAGAAAATTGTCCGGCCGCCTGAATCCAGAACCGTTTTGCCGGCAAATCAATGGAAAACAGAATCAAAGCCGGTCTGACTCATAATTTCCAATACGACTTCATTTTCGTTGTGAAGAGAAACCCCGTCCGCGCAGGCCTTATGCATGATCAAAAGGACACGCAGGCCGGCGGAGGAGATGTAGTCAAGGCGGCTGCAGTCGACCTCGACCGCGTTCACCGATTGTTCCGACTTCGTCCTTTCAAAGAAAGACAGCAGGCTTGGCGCTGAGATCGTATCGAGTCGTCCTGCCAGCGCAAGAGTCAGGATGCCGCCCTGGATGGAGGCATCGACGTGGAAATCCTCCGTTCCGGCTGATGGAAGTGTCACAGCCGTCCCGTTTGGGGTGATTTTCCAGAAAGCGCACTGCTTCATGCCCTCACATACTGCAGCAGCCTGCTCAGGGCTGATCCTGTCCAGGGAATGCAGCTTCGGCATGTGTTCGCCAACAGTAACGCGCTCAGCCTTCAGACCGTGCTTTGCCAGAAATGCCATTGCGTTTTTAATGCTGCCCGGCATGTCTGCAGGTGAGGTGAGCAATGCAGATCCGCCAATCTTCACGTCAGACTTGTCCCTTGTCTGCCGGGCGGCGTTCTTCATGATCTCCATGAACCGGTCGCCAACCAGTGCACGCATGACGATGATATACTGAAGAGAGCATTCCGAGTCCGCTATGTACCAGCAGCCGCCTTTTTTCTCCAGAATACGGCGGATGTTGTCACAGAGTGTCCCTGCTTCTGAATCTGTAAAGTACATCAGCAGTCCTTCTGTATTGATGCAGACAGCACCGTCGATGTCCTCCAGTGCCTTTTCCAGTGAGGCGCAGTTAGTCGCGTCCACTGCCCGGAAGCGGACGAGATCCCGCCGTTCCGGAGGAATCAGTGCGGTGATTTTTTCCGATGCTTCCTGAATAACCGCGGGGAGGTCCAGACCGTAGTAAGGCAGTCCTTTCTTCGCAAACTCAATCGCTCTTGGCGTATAGCCGCAGGGCAGGTCAACCAGCGTATAACCGGATTCCTCCGCCAGTTTCGCCATTGTGCGGTAACGGATTTCCATCATGATCGTCCCGCCCAGTATCTGTTCCGGCGAGGCTTTGGTGGTAGTGCTGTTCTGTGTTGCCTCCTGTGTAAGCCCCATGTGCTTTGCCAGCGTTGCTGCATCCGCATTGTCACTTGCGGCCAGCTGAAAAAGGGTCATTTTGGCTGTATTGAATACGGGATTTACTTTTTCGAGAAGCGCGTAATCAAATGTGCCGTCGTTGCTATTCCATGTCGTTTCCATAAAGAAGCATCTCCTCAGGTTTTTCATTAGTATTTTCGGGACTCACGCACAAACGCGGTGCTGATAAGCGAAAAAATCAGATCTGTAAGCAGCGTTTTGAAGCAGATGTCCGACAGACATAAGCCGCATAACAGTCATCCTTCCGGATTCGCTTTCTCCGGCATTCCATTTAAAGCAGTCCTGTAAAAAGATCACGGACTGAACAGACAGAGGCCTGCCGGATCATCTTTTTTCCCGGACGATCAGTTTTCTGCGTTCTGACCGGCCGGCATATGATGATCGTCAAGCGCGGGGATCTTTACCGGAGAGGTTCCCTCCGCAGCACAGGCTCCAAAGCAGGCAAGCAGCCCCGCGGGCAGATTGGCGGACCATAAAGTGCTTTCTGCGACTTCCTGCAAAGCGGTGCTCCAGTAGGTCAGCAGCACGGCATCCGCATCCGGAAAGCGGACCGCATCATAGGGCAGCATGCAGCTGACGACAATCACCGTTTTTCCTGCTTCGTGCACAGCGGGGATGATCCTGTCAAAAACACCGGAGGAGAAGCCCGCTTCCGCTGCCGGATTCATGCAGGCCGGTTTGTAAACGCTGTGAACCAGGATGACATGATCCGCTTCTTTTGCGGCCTGAATACATGCGTCAGCGTTCTCTCTTGTATTTTTCATGACAAGGATCTCTGCGTCCTTCGGGAATTCCTGTTTTTCTTCCAGCAGCTGCCGGACCAGGTCTCCCGCCCCGCTGCATCTGGTGCAGGAATCTGCAAAGAGAATCAGTGTCTTTTCTCCTGCCTGCACGTGCAGCGGGAAAGCGTTGTTTTCATTTTTCCAGAGGGTCAGCGCCTTTTCGGCGATCTGCCATTCCGCCGCCTGGTGTGCAGCGGAACCGATTCCGTCCTTTGCTCTGGCAATCTGCTCCTCTGTTACGTGAAAATCCGTCTGATCCAGGATGCCGTATTTTTGCTTGAGCCGCAGGATACGCAGCACAGACTCATCGATCTGCGCTTCGCTGATTTCTCCGCTTTCCACCAGCCTGACGGCGGTATCTACATAGGCATCCGTCAGCCTGAACAGATTCGCGTCGTGCACGCCGGGCAGAATCAGAAGATCTGCACCCGCGTTTATGGTCAGCCGGATGGTGTCCTCCACGCTGAAATTGTCCGTCACCGCTCCCATGTCCAGCGAATCGGATACAATCACACCATCAAATCCCAGGTCGCCCCGCAGGATATCCGTCAGGAGTGTTTTGCTCATGGTCGCCGGAAGGAACACCGTTTTCCCGGTAGAGATGGAAGTATAGGTTTCCGTTTCAATCTGCGGATACTGGATATGCGCCGTCATGACCATATCCGCGCCGGCCTCGATGGCTGCCCTGAATGGAATCAGTTCACAGGCCTGCAGCTCCTCATAGGTACTGCTGATCAGCGGGAAACCGGTATGACTGTCCGTATCGGTGTTTCCATGGCCAGGGAAATGCTTCAGCGTGGCCATGATTCCCTGGCTGTGCAGGCCTTCCATATAAGCACAGCCGAAAGCTGCAACAGTCTCAGGATCATCCGAGAAAGCCCGGACGCCAATAACCGGATTTCCCGGGTTGTTGTTTACGTCCATCACCGGGGCAAAATCTGCCTGAATCCCCAGCATGCGGAGTTCTTCTCCGAAGATTGCTGACATGGCCCGGGCGTTTTCCGGACTGCCGGTCGCGCCGAGTGCCATATTGCCGACGCCCTGCGTCGAGTAAGGAATCCGGTTGACTCTGCCACCCTCATGATCCGTAAAAAAGATCTGCGGCAGTCCGCCGCCTGCCTGATTGGTCATCTGATAATCCGAGATCAGCCGGAGTGTCTGCTCCGCATCCACACAGTTTTCACGGAACAGCAGGATACCGCCAAAATGATTCCGTCTGAGCATCTCCCGGATCGTCTCGTTCAGCTCCGTGATGTTCTCCCTGAGCGGCTGCTCATCGCTCTCCGCCGCGAAATCCCATTCTCTGAAGGATGCGATCATCATCTGCGCCACTTTGTCCCGCAGGGTCATCCCGGACAGGAGCGTCTTCAGTTCGTCACTTTCTGTGCCCTCCGCGAGCGATACGGTTCCGGAAATCATCAGGAAAACCATCATCAGAAAAATCGGTATTTTTATCATTCTATTTCTCCGTTCTTGTCTTTTTTTTCTTTACGCAGGCTGTGAGATAATCCGCTGCCTGTCTTCATTTCCCGTGCAGGGGATCTCACTCCCGTCCCCTGTATCATACAGGGCGCGGTTCCGGATTCCCCGGGAACTTGCTTCCTAATCCTTCTCGAACATGACGATATCCATCCGTTCATTGATTCGCTCGGCTGTGCCAACGCGATGATATCCCATCTTTTCATACAGGCGGACATTGCCGGCTTCCTGCAGGATGGTATCCAGCTGCCAGTGACCGGCACCATGAATTTCCTCTGCGGCTTTCATGGCTGCCTGTGCATAGCCTCTGTTCCTGTACTCCGGCATGATCCAGATGGGCGATATTCTTTTTCTGCTGCCGTCTTTCCGGTCAACGATACGCAGTGCACCCACATGCCGGCCCTCAGCGTCAATAAAATAATAGGTTGTCCAGGGCTGTTCATACTTTGCCGTGACTTTTTCCAGACTTTCTGCTCCGGGACTCACATCATAATCCCGGTATCTGTAAAGAAGTTCAGCAAAAGCTTCCACCTGCATCTTCCAGATTGTTTCCATATCTTCTCTGCCGGCGGCTTTCAAAGAAACGGTTCCCATGCGCATTGTCCCTCCGGTTGCTCTGACGGCCTGCAATTGGACCGTCCGGTAATTTCGTACCGGGAAGAAGATCTTCCTGTTTTCCGGCTCATCCCCTGCCGGGCAGACTGGAATTTGTTTTCCGTCATCGTAAAAAAGTGACGATCATCTGTTTTTCATCGTCTGCAAGGCTGCTCATATGGCCTCTGCCTTTAAGCAGATAGGTTCTGCAGTCCGGAATGATTCTCTCTGCTCTCTTTATCACGCCTGCACCGGGAAACAGGCAGTCCAGTTCGGCTGCCATTACCAGGACCGGTGCCTTGCATCTGCGCATCCTGCTTTCACTGACATTGCCGGGCATGGCTGTTTTTATTTTCGCATTTTCGATGCTCAGCTTTGCCGTCTGATAGATGTCCCCGGTGATATTCTCCTCTGTGACGGCCATTGGCATCATGCATTTTCGAAGCCACTTGTCCTCTTTGGTGATCCAGTACAGGATCATCGGGAACAGCATATTCGCACTTTTGATCCCTGCGGCATTTCGGATTCCCGAGGGGACGTACAGAACGGCTTTTTTGATTCGCTCCGGAACGACACACATGGTCTTGGCTGCGATTCCTGCACCGAATGAACCTCCGAACAGGCTGATCCGGTCAAACCCGAGGAAATCGATCACCTCTGCTGCCCATTTTCCATAGGCATAGCCAGAGGCCGGAAGACAGGTCTCCGCACTTTTCCCCGGATGCCCGATCGTATCGACTGCGTAGATATGGAAGTCGTTAAAGAGAAAGTCACATGCCAGCAGGTTGTAGGCAGTGGTTGCATTTCCGCCGTGGAACACCAGAAGAGGGGTGCCTGCCAAAGAACCGGTTTCTATAAGATGCGTTTTGCCAAATGAAGTCGAAACCCAGACATCTTTATACGGTACAGACAGTCGTTTCAACTGACTGTCATACAGTTCCAGGATTTTCTTTTTTCCCTCTTCACTTTTATAGATCGTTTTCATTTGATGCCTCGCCTGATCCCTCTTGGAAAAGGAGCATTCTGAAAAGATTTGCTGCCGCGAGGGCTTCTCCGCTCTGACAGGAGAATCTGCACGGGCTGGTGCGCTCAGTGCCCGGTCCTGTTCCGGCACAGGCCGGTATTTTCCCGGCTGCTCCCATTCCCAGGTCCGGCAGCCCGAACCGCTTTACAGGTATTTTAAGTTAGGCCGGTACTGAACCTGAAGATTGTGAACAATATAACACTTAAAAGCGTATTTTGGAAGACACAATCTGTTATCATTACGGCCGGATGGAGGCATTCACTGCTCCTGTCCGGCTGACCGTCTTCGTCTCCGGCTTCAGCACCGGAAATATCCGGATTTCGTTCATCCCTCTTGATTTGACATCG
>CACXHF010000239.1 GCA_902767305.1 uncultured Eubacteriales bacterium | reverse complement strand
CGACTCCATGGGTTCGTTTGAGCGGCAGTACGGCTATCAGATCGATGGAGAGGACAGCAGTGACTCCATGGGTTCGTTTGAGCGGCAGTATGGCTATCAGATTGATGGAGAGGACAGCAGCGACTCCATGGGCTCGTTTGAGCGGCAGTACGGCTATCCGGTCGATCCGGAACCCAGCTCCGACAATATGGGTTCATTTGAACGGCAGTACGGCTATCCGATCGATCCGGAGCCCAGCTCTGACAATATGGGTTCATTTGAACGGCAGTACGGCTATCCGATCGATCCGGAACCCAGCTCCGACAACATGGGTTCATTTGAACGGCAGTACGGCTATCCGATCGATCCGGAACGTGACTCCGATTCCATGGGTTCATTCGAGCGCAAGTATGGCGTGCCGATCACAGCGGATGACTACTACGATGATGGGAAAGGCTCCTTTGAACGTCTTTACGGTTATCCGATCACAGCGTCTCCGAGAACTTATACTTATTATTATCCCTACACTTCCCGTACTCCCAGCTATACTCCCTATTACAACACATTTGATATTGTTCCGGCCAACTTTGAGGCATATGTAAAGACAAATGGCGGGCGTCTGAATGTTCGCACTCAACCCTCCGTCAATGCCCAGGTAACAGCAAAGCTGAACAATGGACAGAGAATTGTTGTAATTGGTATCTGTGGTGACTGGTATCAGATTTCTGGCGGGTCTGTGAATGGATTTGTCATGAAACGTTATGTGGCAGCATACACGTCGGTTGTTCCGGCAGCACCGTCTGTTCCGGCAACTGCGAAAACTGTGACGGATCAGTTTCAGACGATGAAGCAGATAGTCCCGGCAGCAGTGACGGTTCATCCGGCCCGTATCGGCGGATTTGTTGTTCTTCGCTGGGCACCGGCAGATAATGAAGAAGTGATCAAGTATCTCTATGAAGGCTATATTTTGACTGCAGTTGCGGCGAATGATGAATGGGTTCAGGTTATGGATCCGAGAACCAGTCAGGTTGGTTTTATCCGCAGAACGTATCTTTCCGGTATCTGATTACATGAACACGAAAAAGGCATTATGCTGAGCACAATGCCTTTTTTTCAAATAATAGACTCAGGGAATACGGCTTTCGATTTCATCTGCAATGGCCAGAAGTTCCGGCTGGTCTTTTGCCCAGGCACGAAGGACTGACAGCTTGCTCTTCACATTGAGGACCGAAGGATGCTCTGCATCTGTAGAATCGATGCGTTTGGTGCTTTCGTTCACCATATCTGCCAGGAGGTCAGTCAGCTGGGGGGTAATATCGACGTCGGTATCAAGACCTATGGATAGCAGCTGGGGGACAAACCCCAGTGTGCTGGCTGTATAGTAATTCCCATTGAAGCGGCTTGGACGGTCAGGGCTTGTGACAGGAGAGCTGATTTTATTGGTCAGGTAGATAATGACCAGATCTCTGGAAGGATCGATCATGACCAGGGTTCCGGTCCATCCCTGGTGACCGATGGTATCGGAACAGGTCTGTGTGCCATAGTACCACGGCCGCTGATCGTCTCCGTTTCGCATCCAGCCCAGACCGTACTGACCGCTGACAGAGGACTTTGGTGCAGTGAACAGGTCCATAACGGTGCGTGAAAAGAAACGGTTTTCGCCATAACCTCCTGAGAGCATGACGAAACACAGCCGCGCCAGGTCTGAAGCGCTTGCAAAGAGACCGGCGTGCCCGCTGACGCCGCCCATGCTGTACCAGGCTTTTTCGTCGTGTACCTCTCCCTGCAGCGTATATTCCCGAATGCCCGGGAAGAAAACCAGATGATCCCGTGTGTTTCCATTGAGTTCGGTGGGAGCGCAGTCTTTTTTTGTGAAGCCGCTCTGAAGTGGATTAAAAGCGATATGATTCAGATGCATGGGAGTAAAAAAGTTTTCCTGCATGTACTGGTCCAGCCGCTGTCCGGAAACCGTTTCAACGATGAAGCAGAGAATAATATAATCCATGTCTGAATAGAGGGTTTTCGTTCCCGGCTGGTACATGAGCGGAGTTTTAAATATTGCCTCAAGTGTGTTCTGACGGGTTACATCACTTCCATCGCTGCCGACATACAGGATGTTGTGCCCGTTCGGACGGTCGCTCAGCTTTTCCATGTCGAACCACTTACTGAAATAATGAACATCCGCGGGGAAACCAGCCTCATGGCACAACAGGTCACGAATGGTCAGATTCCGTTTCCAGGCTTTTATGCATTCGAGCCCCGGAAATTCGGAACCGTCGTAGTGAATTTCGAGTGTGTCATCTGCGAATCTGTTCCCCAGAATATCGACAATTTTGGTGTTGATATCCAGTTTGCCGTCCGAGATCAGCTTCTGCAGCGCATAATTAACGGTCATAACTTTTGTGACACTGGCAAGATCGTACAGGGTATCAACAGTAACGGAAGGACTGTCCGCGTTTTTTGTTCCGTCAGGATGATAAGGATTCAGGGTTCCCCAAGCATGGTTATAAACCAGACGCCCATTACGGACAACAGCCAGCTGTGCACTGGGAAATCCGTGATCAATATCAGATTGAATGATATCGGATACGAGACGGAGCGCTTCAGGCCGCATGCCGGATTCTCCAAGAGTTCCCTCCAGAACAACCGGATAGGGAATGAAAACCTGAACAGCGCCGGAAAGACTGGCAGGACGGATGTTAGTTACCTGAATGGTATTACGGCCGTCTACAGTATATTTGGCGCAGTTGATGCGGTAGCTGCCTGGCACCATTATGCTGGTGTCGATTTTCGTGTTGTTGATATAAAGGGTGAAGCATTCTACCTCTGGTGCAATGCTCAGGCAGAAGGTTCCCTGACCGTGATAGCTGAGGTAGCTGATCATGCTGTTCATGGCAAGCGTATCATCGGCATAACCCCATGCATCTGGAAAAACCGCGGTTTTCTGCCAGCCGTTATCCGGAATGCTGTCTATACGCTCAATGACGCTTTCATCTGCTGATGCAAAAGCAACGGTACAGATAAGCAGAAAGAGCAGAAAGGCACTTAACAGGTTTTTCATAGAATGTTCTCCTCCTCAGACTGGATCTCTCCTGTCGAAAATACCGACAGGCGGCCTTTGATTGCCGTGATCTTCAGATTATACCGTATCTCCGGTGGAATTGTCATCAGATGTGGTAAATATCTGTCTGAAACGCGGAACAATCTGATAGTGGAGAAGAAATCGTACAGGAAGGTTCGTCCCGGTATATTTAGAAAAGCGTCGGAAACGCATTGAGGATCAACTACAGACGATAAATTGCAGAAAAGGATAAGATAATGAAAGAAATACTGATAGTACTGCTGACAGCAGTTCTAGCTCTGACATTTTGTGTCGGAATATCTGAACGGACAACGGAGTCAATCTTTGAAAACATGACAACGGAGCAGAAAGTTGCTCAGCTTCTTATGCCTGCTTTCTTTTATTATACCAATGAAGAAGGAAAGACTGTTGGAGTGCAGGAAATACGTCCCGAAATTGAGGAGATTCTGAACAAATACGGATTTGGCGGCGTGATTTTTAATCTGCAGAATGCTCAGACCAATGAACTGGCGGTACGCTTTGCAGATGCTGTTCAGCGGGCGAATGCCTCCGTGCCCGGCCGTCCTCAGCTGATTACCTGCACGGATCAGGAAGGCGGATATGTGACAAGACTGGGAAATGGAACGCAGTTTCCCGGGAATATGGCGTTGGGAGCTGCAGATGATATCTGTCTGACCGAGAAAGCGGGGCGGCTGATCGGTGAGGAGATCAGGACAATTGGATATTCCGGAACTTTCAGTCCGGTAGTCGATGTGAATAACAATCCAGCTAATCCTGTTATTGGCATCCGCTCCTTTGGAGATGATCCTGCAGAGGTTGCAAAGCATGGTGAAGCATTCATAAGAGGACTGCATGAATCCGGTGCGATTGCGGCAATCAAGCATTTTCCGGGTCATGGTGACACGAGTACGGATAGTCATACGGGATTGCCGCTTGTCAGTAAGACCTATGAGGAGCTGAAGGAATTTGAATTGATTCCTTTCCAGGCCTGCATTGATGCCGGAGTGGACATGGTCATGACTGCACATATTGTCTATCCGGAAGTTGAGACGGGAACCTATATATCGATTGAAACAGGAGGTGAGATTGGTCTGCCAGCAACATTGTCCAGGACGTTTCTGACGGATATTCTGCGAGGAGAAATGGGATTTAAAGGCCTGATTGTTTCAGATGCTATGGACATGGATGCTATTGCCAAGCATTTTGCTGTAATGGATACTGCAAAACTGGCGATAGAAGCAGGTGTTGATCTGATTCTGCTTCCGGTGAATACTGCGCCCCCGAAGGGCATTGAGGAACTGGACTGGTATATCAGGGAAGTTGCGCGGATGGTAGACAACGGCGTCATATCCAGGAAAGCGGTGGATGCGGCTGTGCTTAGAGTGCTGACGTTCAAGCAGGAACGCGGAATGCTGAATCCGTATGAAAGCGGAGATCTGGAAGCACGGGTGAAAATGGCCGTGGAAACCGTTGGCTCTGCTGCACATCATATTGAGGAGTTTGAAATGGCAAAAGCGGCAGTGACGCTGGTGAAAAATGAACAGATGCTGCCGATGAACGCAGGTGAAAGTATAGCTGTTCTTGTCCCGTTTGCCAGTGAATTGAAGAGCGTGGAATATGCTGTCAATCTGGCTAAACAGGATGGAAAACTGCCGGCAGAAAATGTAATTCCGGTATATCATCTGGATGCCATGACTGTCAGTGAACTTGAGAAATTGTGTAAAGAGACAAAAAACATCATTGCAGTGAGTACGGCCTACAGTTTGAAAGAACTGGATCCTTCTGAAAAGAACGGGTCTGACTCGGCTATGTTGGATACTGTTATCACGATGACACATGCAGCAGGAAACAGAATTGCCCTGATCAGTGCCCAGCTGCCGTATGATGCGGCAAGATATCCATCAGCAGATGCTATTGCGGTGGCATATGGGGCACGGGGCATGAGTGAAGATCCGAGAGAAAGGGAAAAGAACAATGGCGTCATGCAGTATGGCCCCAACATACCGGCAGCCATCTATCTGATGCTCTCTGGTGAGCCGATGAATGGACATCTGCCAGTCAATATTCCGTGTATGGATGAAAACGGGCATCTGCTGGATACGATTCTGTATGAGCGCGGATTCGGCCTGTGAATCTCAGCACTGCAGAATATGGTATGGAATGAGTGGACAGGCCTGCGCCAAGAGGATACTTCTATGACGTGTGATTTTCACACGTTTTTTTGAATCGATTCTGAAGGAAATGGCAGAGAACCCGGCTATCGTGCAGAATCGGCAATGCGGTGGATGCCGAATATGCGGTTATGCGTTTTTGCAGGGATTACATCGCTATTGACTATTGAAACTCACAGTGAAATGATGATAATATTACCCTAATGTTTTTTCAGGATAGAGAATGATGTGCAGGGATGCTCGAATGTTTCACAAAGACAGGGAAAGCCGTGAGTGAACCGACGGAGGCGGAGAAATGGAATCGGAAAAGATCGTTATTCGAAACGCAGAAACCGGAGATGTTCAGCGGCTGCTGGAAATATATTCTTATTATGTCCGGAATACGGCGATTACCTTTGATGTGGAGGTGCCGGAGACGGACAGGTTTGCCAGTCATATGGAACAGATACAGAGCCGATATCCTTTTCTGGTCATGGAGAGGGACGGACGTATTGAAGGCTATGCCTATGCCGGTCCGTTTAAGGACAGGGCTGCGTATGACTGGTCCTGTGAGCTGACGATTTACCTGGATCCGGATGTACGCAAAAAGGGTCTGGGAAGGATGCTGTATGAACGTCTGGAAAAGTGTCTTGCACGGATGGGAATTCTCAATTTGTATGCCTGTATCGGTTATCCGCAGAGAGAAGATGCATATCTGACGCGAAATTCTGCGGAGTTTCATGCGCATCTGGGATTTGTTCTTTGCGGTAGTTTTCACAGCTGCGGGTATAAATTCGGTACATGGTATGATATGGTGTGGATGGAAAAACAGATCGGACAACATCGGGATAATCAGATGCAGATTGTTCCCTGGAGAGAAGCGGATCAGGCACTGAATGTCTGAAAGCTGGAATGGAGGATGGACGATGCAGATTGGTGCACAGATGTATACAACGAGAGAAAGCTGCAAAACGCTTGAAGGGTTTGCGGAGACGTTGGAACGCATTGCGGAGATCGGCTATAAAACGGTTCAGGTTTCCGGAACATGTCCGTATGAGGGGGAGTGGCTGAAAGAACAGCTGAAAAGGACAGGACTACGGTGTGTACTTACCCATATTCCGGTGGCACGGCTTGAGGAGGAACTGGGCCGGGTGATTGAGGAACATAAAGTCTTTGACTGCCCGAGAATCGGACTTGGATGGTGGGCATTTGATCCGGAAAAAAACATGAGCTATGATTCATTTATGGAAAAGTTCCCACCCATAGCTGAGCGGATCCGGGATGCTGGCATGTATTTCATGTATCACAATCATGATCAGGAATTCCGGCACAGGGACGGAAAAACAATTCTTGAGTGTCTTGCGGAGTCGATTCCGGAGGATGCCATGGGATTTACACTGGACACGTTCTGGGTACAGGCGGGCGGTGGTGATCCCGGTCAGTGGCTGGAACGGCTTTCCGGTCGTGTTCCCTGCATTCACCTGAAGGATTATGCATATGGGCGTCAGATGGCGGTTGTTGGCGAGGGAAATATCAATTTTGATCGTGTCTTTGAAAAGGCAGAGGCAGCAGGAACTGAATATATGCTGGTTGAGCAGGACGACTGTCATGGAGAAGATCCGCTTGAATGTCTTCGCCGCTCATATCTTTATCTGAAAGCCTGTGGGTTTGAATAAATGCCGGATTTCGGCAAGTAAGGAAGTAGAAAAATGGAGATTCGGACAGCGGTTGTTGGAATCGGAAATATCGGAACCGCGCATGCAAGAGCAATTTCACATGGCGAGGTTCCCGGAATGCGTCTTTGGGCAGTGTGTGATATCAATCCTGAGCGGCTTGCACACGCAGCGGAGCTGTTTCCGGAGGCAAAACGGTTTGATCACATTGAAGCGCTCCTGGCGGATGGAGAGGTGGACGCCATCATAGTGGCTACGCCGCATCCGCTGCACGCGGAACTGGCCTGCAGAGTGCTTGAATCGGGCAGGCATGTGCTGGTCGAAAAACCGGTGGATGTACGGCTTAGTCAGGCGGAAATGCTCTGCCGGACGGCAGAAAAAACCGATCGGGTTTTTGCCATCATGCTGAACCAGCGGACAGATCCCATTTTCCGGCGTGCACGGGAAATTGTCCGTTCCGGAGCGCTTGGCGAACTCAAGCGGAGTATCTGGATTATTACCAACTGGTATCGTACACAGCACTATTATGATTCGGGAAGCTGGCGGGCTACCTGGCCGGGGGAGGGCGGCGGTGTTCTTCTTAATCAGGCTCCGCACAATCTGGATCTCTGGCAGTGGATTGTCGGCATGCCGACACATATCCGTGGATTCTGCGAAGTGGCTAAATACCACCGGATCGAGGTGGAGGATGAGGCGACACTCATGACCCGCTATGCCGGCGGGGCAACTGGACTGTTCATTACAACAACGGGCGAGTACCCCGGAACAAACCGTCTGGAGATCGCCGGAGATCTTGGAAAAATCGTGATTGAAAACGGAACGCTGACGCACTGGCAGCTGGCGCAGAGCGAGAGAGAGTTCTGCTTTGCCTCAGGAGAGAGTTTTGCACACATTCCATGTCAGGTGGAAACGTTTGAGCCGGAAGAGTCGGGGGACGGTCATGTCGGAATTCTGGTGAATTTCTCGGATGCTATCCGAAACGGAGCTCCGCTGATTTCCCCGGGGTATGACGGACTGAATGAATTGACGCTTTCTAATGCCGCCTATCTTTCCGCATGGGAAGGAAATCGTGAAATTGAACTGCCTATGGACAACGCAAGATTCAATGAACTGCTGGATGAACGGATTCGACAGTCGGCGGGTCTGAAAGCCAGTGTTTCCTCGTCACCTACAGGTCATTACAGTGAGCGCTGGCAGGTAAAATGGTAAAAAACGACTCCGGAATGGGTGCTTTTTCTGAAAGTACAAAGGAGTTTTGAAACCGAACGGCCGGCGATGAGATTCAGAAAGGAATGGAAAAAGATGACGGGAATGCGTGAGGAACACGATACAATGGGGACGGTGTATGTGCCACAGGACCGTTATTGGGGCGCACAGACACAGCGGAGTTTTGAAAATTTCCGAATCGGAACGGAGAAGATGCCCCCGGAACTGATCCGTGCATTTGCCATTCTGAAAAAAGGTGCTGCTACGGCTAACGTCCAGCTTGGCAGTCTGGACAGGGAAAAAGGAGAAGCGATCTGTTCAGTATGTGATGAAATCCTTGAGGGAAAACTGGACGGGCATTTCCCGCTGGCAGTCTGGCAGACGGGCAGCGGTACGCAGACCAATATGAATGTCAATGAAGTTATTGCCAACCGGGGAAATGAACTGGCTGGAAAAAAGTTGCTGCATCCCAATGATGACGTCAATCGTTCGCAAAGCTCCAATGATACCTTCCCGACAGCAATGAACATCTGTGCATTGTCCGTCATTGAGGACATTGTACTGCCTGCACTGACCGGGCTCGAAAAAACCCTGAATGTTCTTTCGAACCGCTATCAGGGAGTAATCAAGGTTGGGCGCACGCATCTTCAGGATGCAACGCCGCTGACTCTTGGACAGGAGATCAGCGGCTGGGCTTCAATGCTCAGCCATGATGCCCGGTATCTGAAAATAGCACTGGACGGGCTGCGGGAACTGGCTCTTGGCGGAACAGCGGTAGGTACCGGCATTAATGCGCCGGAGGGGTTTGCGGAGAAAGCGGCACAGATAATTTCTGAACTGACTGGGAAAAGTTTCTGTACTGCGCCCAATAAGTTTCATGCATTGACCAGTAAAGACCAGTTTGTCTTCGCTCACGGGGCAATGAAGGCACTGGCAGCGGATCTGATGAAAATTGCCAATGATATTCGTCTGCTTTCAAGCGGACCACGGTGCGGCATCGGTGAGCTCCTGATTCCCGAAAATGAACCGGGGTCCTCCATCATGCCGGGAAAAGTCAATCCGACGCAGTGCGAGGCGGTAACCATGGTGGCTCTTCAGGTAATGGGAAACGATACGGTTATCGGAATGGCAGCTTCTCAGGGCAATTATGAGCTGAATGTATTTATGCCAGTGCTGATTTACAATTTCCTCCAGTCTGGTCGTTTGCTTGGGGACGCAATGATTTCTTTTGAACGCAACTGTGTGCGGGGAATCCGCCCAAATTCGGAAAAGATCCGGGAATACCTCAGTCAGTCCCTGATGCTGGTGACAGCACTCAATCCGGTTGTCGGTTATGAAAATGCAGCAAGGATTGCAAAACTGGCCTACAGTGAAAATCTGACGCTCAGGGAGTCAGCCGTCCGACTTGGACTGCTGGACGGAGAGACCTTTGACCGGTATGTCCGCCCGGAAAAAATGGTTGGATCTGTACTGGAAAAGGGAGATAAAGCCGACAATGATCTGTCTTGAACAGGAAAGCAGATGGGATAAAATGAAGTTCCGATTCTGAAGGAGAGAACGTGGAAGAGGGGTAACGAAATGTTACCAAGATGGAATTTGCCGGATGAAATTGTTATACTGAAAACAAAGAATCAGGGAGGAGGACAGTGATCAGGAAAGGATTTCTTTGATTATATTCTGTGTCTTCGGACAGGCATACTGGTTTCTGCGGAATCGCTGAAGGATTTGGTTTGACCGGTTTATCATTGTATATTTCCGGAATGGACTGTATGAAATCCTTCATATTACGTATGAAACTATCCAAGGAAACGAGACGGATTCGAATTTTCATCACGGATAGGACGGTGTATTTCTGAATCCGAACGCCAGAGTGACTGGAGTCGTTGCAGTCCGGTCAGGGGCGTTCAGATACGTATCTCTACTGACTGCGCAGAGGGCGAACGGATATCAGTCCGCGGACGGTACCAATGACGGCATGAAACAGGAATATGATCTGTTCAGTATGCCAGGCTGAATTTTGCATCGTGGTGAATTCGAGTGACTTCCCGGATTTTTTCAATCGAAAGAAAAAGGAGAAAAGGGAAAAATGATTAAGGAGTTATCAGCTGAGCTTATGGTATCAGAAGGCTTGGTAATAGCCTATCTGGTGGTTACGGCTCTGATTGCGGTCATGGGTGTTGTGGCTCTTGTTATGCGGCTTCTTGTTTTCTTCCGTTACAGTAAGGCAAACCGTACACCCATCGAGTGCAGCATGACGGGTATTGAAGCGGCACGTTATGTGCTGGATCAGGCCGGCTTGCAGCATATCAAGGTAAAGAAAGCCGGACTGATCCGTGAGGGAATCTTCGGCAACTACTACAATGTACTGACTAAGACGATTTATCTGCGTTCCTGGCTGGGAAAGATTGATAAGAAGCAGACAGTTACCTCTGTGGCTCTTGGTGTCCAGAAAGCGGCACTGGCGAGACTTTGCGAGGAAGGCGACGAGAAAACCAAGCTGCGCGGTCGTCTCTCCCTGATTGGTATCTTCGGGCCGCTCCTGTTCGTCCCCATCCTTATTGCAGGCGTTGCGATAGATTACTTTCTGTTTAAGGATACCTCAATCGTTTCGGTTGTTTGTCTGGGCCTGGATGGAATCCTTCTGCTTGTCGGTTTTGTGGTGACATACCTGAACATTCCGGTCGAAAAGCAGGCTAATGCGTTGGCTATTCAGATGCTGAAGGAGTATGGACTGGCAAATGAGAGCGAACTGCTGGTCATTGAGAAAGTCTATCAGGCGTATATCCTTCAGTACATTGCTGATTTCATTTTGGAAGTTCTGAGAATCATCCAGTGGATTCTGGAAATCCTGATCAAGATGAACAAAAAGAGCGACTAAACAATCTTTGTGGACAGGGACGGATGTAGGAGCGTCCGTCCCTGTTTTAAATCAGAACGGAAGGAGTCCGGCTGAAGGTCCGCCTCCGTTCGGACTGGAAAAAGTGAAATATGCAGACCTGTGCGCGTCTGTTTTTTGCCGGGAATTCTCCGGGAGAATCTGATCTGCCGGATGCCTGGGAGACAGGCTTGGAAAATCGTCTGGTTTAAATCGGATTCGAATAACAGAAGTCTGCAGAATTATACTTGCACAGAAGGATGCGGTATGTTATTATTTTCCCAGTGAAATTGAATCCCTTTTCAGACACAAAAATGGAGGAGAACGATCATGAAAAAGATACTGGCTCTGGTGCTTGCACTGACACTGGCCCTCTCTCTTTCCGGAATGGCAATGGCTGTCAATGAGGATGTTGAGGGCGAACTGGTTATTTATTCATCTATGTATCAGTTTGTTATTGATATGATGGATGAGGCGCTCAAGGCGGAATTCCCGAACCTTGTACCGGGAAATGACGGAAGCTTTTTCTTCTACGGCGGAACCAGCTCTCTGATCACAAAAATTTACGGTGAGATGGAAACCGGAACACTCGGATGTGACATGATGCTGGTTGCCGAGCCGGCACTGAGCCTTGAACTGAAGGAAGCCGGATATCTGGAGCCGATTGCTGTCGAGAATGCCAGCGATCTGCTTCGTTTCCCATATGATGAGGAAGGATACTGGTATCCTGTCCGCGTCTGCAATATGGTTCTGGCATACAATCCGGAAAAAGAAGCGGAATGGGCAGCAAAGGGCGTCAACATTCCGAAAACTTTCAAGGATTTTGCAACAGACCCCTCGCTCAAGGGATATATCTCCATGGGCAATCCCATGAGCTCCGGAACGACTTTCGCAGCAGTGGCTTCTCTTACGCAGGACAATCATTATGGTAAGGATTATCTGAAGGGTCTTGCAGCCAATCAGGTTATGATTGAGTCCGGTTCCACCGCCATCACCAAGCTGCAGACCGGCGAGTGTGCTGCGATCATGATCCTTGAGGAATCCATCCTGAAAGCGTTGAAGGAAGCGGCTGATGCCGGTACGCCCATCAACAACCTCAAGTGCATCTATCCGGAGGACGGTGTTGTCCTCATCCCCTCTACCGTGATGACCGTTGCGGAGAACCACAGCAAGAACGTGAATGTTGAAGCCTGTGAGGCAGTTGAAAAATGGCTGCTGAGCGAGGAGGCACAGAAGCTGATTCTTCATGGATACATGCATTCCGTGTTCAAGGGAATGAATGAGATTCCGTATGGTTCCATAGATACGGAGGAACTGATCAAGAAGGATCTGGGTGTTGACTGGGTGAATGCCTATAAGAACCGTGAGGCTATCAATACTGCCTGGACGGAGACAGTCACAACCAAATAACAGACGGATGTTTTCCACGGAGGGAAGCCGTGAACCGGCTTCCTTTTTTTGATAGGAGACCAAAGTTCCCTGCTTTGGGGAATCTGTGAAGATTTGAGGTGGATACGGATGACTGCGGCTGTGAAAAGACGTGCAGATAAGCCGGACCGGAGAGGCATTGTTACCAGACTGATTCTTGTGTTCGTTTTCCTTTTGGGACTTGGAATAGCAGGAATGGGCATGAGAGGTCTGAAGAAATATGATATGACCGGTTTCAGCTCGGAAACCGGATATGCTGCAATCCATGATCTGTCCGGATATACGGACCGTGCATGGCAGGATTTGCTGAAACCATTGCTGGAGGGACTCCCGGACACCGAACGCACCCAGTTGAACGAGACGGCGCACAGCCTGTTGGAGGCAGTCTGGGAGAAACAGAAAAGTGGAAGTATGACCGAGGCTGATGCCCTGCTTGCATCGGCCGGCGGCCAACAGGAAATGCTGCAGTTTAAATTGCTGTTTGCTACCTATCTGATTGACGGGCCTAAAGTCAGTACGGCAAACCGGAAGGAAATTGCCGCTGTGCCGGACGGGCAGCTCGCAGATCTCCGGAAGGAATTAATCCGGGGAATTCTGGATGAGGGTGCCGAGATTCCAAATGCAGTCAGAGCTCTGGTAAAGGGAACGGGCAGTGACCGGCAGGCCGGACTAATGCAGGCACTCTTTGTGACGGGAGAGCGGGGCGGAAAGACCCCTGAGGCAGTGAGTACATTCAAAAAATCGATCCGTGACAAGGAGGCCCACCTGACGGCGTTCCTTATGGTAGCCACCAATGAGGTGAACTGGCTGTGGCAGATGGTGGTCAGCAACAGCCGGACATTTATTCTTTTCGGAATTGTCCTGGCACTCGATGCCCTGCTTCTGACGATTCTTATGCTGGGCGAGAGAACATGGATTTTCGACGTCAAGTGGTTCGTGATTCTTCTGATTGTGGATTTTCTCCTGTTGTTCCAGCTGATGCCTCTTATCTATATGGTTTTCAAGGCCTTCTTTCCGGAAAGCAGCTTTTCACTTGCAACGATTCGGCGACTGTATACGTATTCGCTGAATCTGAATGCACTGAAAAATACGCTGATTGCTTCGTTTGCTACCATGATTTTGGGAACAATCCTTGCATTTCCACTGGCGTTTCTGGTGGGGCGGACCAATCTGTATGGAAAGAAATTCTTCCGTGCCCTGTTTGTTCTGACCTATATGGTGCCGCCATATGTGGGCGCCATGGCCTGGCTGCGGCTTCTGAATCCGAATGTGGGCACAATTAACCTCTGGGCACGTAGTCTGTTCCATCTGAGTGATGCACCGGGACCGCTG
>CACXHF010000238.1 GCA_902767305.1 uncultured Eubacteriales bacterium | reverse complement strand
GGGACATCTCTGGTTACAACACTTCCCGCACCGATCACCGATCCTTCCCCAATGGTTCGCCTCCGCAGACAATCACATTGGAAGCCAGCCAGCAGTTATCCTCGATAACGATCGGCTTTGCGTATTCCAGGTTATAATAGCTTCCGTCCTCCCGCTGACGGACATTTCGTTCTTCCGGCAGCAGCGGATGCATGGGAGTAGCCAGCGTCACATTAGGACCGATCATCACATTGTTTCCAATCGTGACCGGGCAGACATCCAGGCAGGTGAAATTAAAGTTAGCTCCGCTGAACTGTCCGAAAGTGGTATTGCACCCGTAGTCAAACCAGACTGGAGCCTGCAGGCCCGGCAGGTTCGGAGAGGAAGACAGAAGTTCCCGCAGAATTGCCGATTTCTTCTCCGGTTCATCCTCATCTGTCAGATTGTATTGTCTGGCAAGTTTTCTCGCCCTGATCAGCATGGAGGTAAGTTCCGGATCCGAAGGATCGTACAGCATTCCGGCAAGCATCTTTTCTCTTTCAGTCATGGACATTCTCTCTCTCTCATATATTTCCTGTTCGGTTATCTCAGCATTTGCTGAGATAACCGAACAGGCTTCCCGATTCCAATGATAGCATATTTCCGGGTTTTTTTCAGGTATTTTTCATTGCTGTCATCTGCGTATCCTTTTTCGGGTTTGCAGATGCCATCCCGTCTGCTTCAGAATCATACGCCTGAAGATCCGGCATGTGACTGCCGGTCTTTTCCGGATCGTTCTCCGAAACGACACAGACGGCACGGAGAACGTCCTTTGTCAGGTTCCTGCCCTGCGCCCTGTTACGCCGGGATCTTCTGTCCCTTATTCGAATTCATGTCAGTCTCCGGTCAGACCGTGAGGCGAAAGCAGCCGCGTTCTGCGCAGTCCGGATTAATCAGTCTGACTTTTTTCGATGCAGCGCTCTTCCTCCCTGCGCAGCAGCAGAACCAAAGCGACAGCAAGAAACGGCAGACCGGCTATGATTCCGTTTGGTGAAGGCCCCAACAGTCTTGCAGAACCCGTATTGGCCATGCACACAGTGAAAGGAAGCGTCGCTGCCGCATTGATCGCTCCATGAAATAAAGAAGGGATCCAGATGCTTCCGCTCCGCTCATACAGCCAGTCGTGAAGAATCCCCCACCCTGCCGTAATGATGCAGAAGATCAGCATCCCGACGAACGGAAAACCAAAGTACCCTGCCGGATTTCCCGTTGCAGTGCCATATTCGTACCCAATCAGCCAGATGAGAGGCCAATGCCATGCGCCCCAGATGATTCCGCCAAGAATCCAGCCCTTGTTTCGTCCGAATCCTGCCTTCAGCTGCGGATACAGATATCCGCGCCATCCGATTTCCTCCCCCAGCGCCAGAAACATGTTAATGAGCGGTGCATAGGTCATGCTGCAGATTACACCGATCAGCGCAAATAAGGAATAGGATATTCCCTGCGCCTGCATCTGACTGAGGGCTTCTGCACCCCCGCTTGCCGCGATGTACTCTCCAGTCAGATCGAAATGTCCGGGGAAAATCAGAAAATACAGTCCCGCCCCGATGACCGTCAGAACAACAGGGGCAAACCAGGCAATCAGGATCGTATTTCTGTTCTTTCGGATCTGCGGCTTCCACCCCATGCCTTTCAGTTTGTTTCCGGAAAGCAGCACCCCAAATGTCGGAATAAACATCATGCCCGCAACTGCCAGCTGACCAATCAGCCGGCTCATATGATTATATACATATGCCGCACCAATCTGAATGATATACGCAGGTAAAAATGTCCAGATCAGGTATTTTACCACCTGCATCTGATTGTATTTCGTATTATGCATGCTCTGTCACCTTCAATCCGGCCGTATCCTGATATTCCAGCCTTACAGAATCTTTCACGTGAATTTCCTCATTCCCCCGGTTCCTCGGTCCGTCTTCCCTGCCATGCCGCATTGAACTTCCTATACGATTCTGAACGCAGAAGTTTACAGCCCTTTCTTTGCATGCAGCCAATAGGAATAAATGCAGGGCACAAGTACAATAATCAGTAATATGCCGACCAGCCATTGAGGCAGAATAAACCTTGTCAGACAAATGATAATCAGCAGAATTCCACCGATCATCCACAGATATCCCGCAAAACGATGTGTACGGTTCCAGTTTTCCTCGTTTGCAAGCGTCCATGGAATCTTTATCCCGAGAGTATAGTTCTGTCTTGTCTTTGGCAGGTAATTTCCGATGATGATCAACATCAGGCCTACCATCAGCTCACTGAAAAAAGTAATGTCCAGTTCATAGCCCAGGTTAATGGGATATATGGTCGCCGCAGCGACAAGGGAAATAACCGGAACAATCCACAGCACAAGCGAGAACATCTTTGGGCTGATGTTCTGCCTTTTGGGGTCGTGTGATGTGACAAATACGCCAATCCAAAGTATGGCCAGAAGAATCGCCGGTATTCCAAGCACAGTAAATGCCTTGCCGCTGAACCCATTTGCCTCATTATTCATTCCGAAATGAGTCGCCATCACGTCCGGCAGATGATTCCAGCAGAGGATACCGATCAGCACGGGAAGAATCGTCACGATACTTGCGATGATCAGCGTTTTTCTATTTGCTTTCAGCATCAGAATTACCTCCTTTAAGTTCCGAGATCCACAGCATGATCTCCTCCAATACAGATGTGTTTAACTGGTAGTATATGAAATTCTTTTCCCTGCTCTCAAAAATCAGGTCTGCCTGCTTTAGTATTTTGAGATGATAGGAGATTGTTGCACCTGTCATTTCAAAGTGTGATCCGATATCTCCGGCAGAAAGAGGACCTTTTTTCAACAATTCAAGAATCTGCCGCCTCACCGGATCAGACAGAGCTTTGAATGTTTCTGCAAATGCCATCCCAAACCTCCTTCCCAAAAACTATTTAGATAATTTTCTAAATAGAATATACGCCTTTCTTTGGTTATAGTCAACGGGTATTTAGAAATATTTCTAAATACCCGTTGACATTGACCGGTTCATGACAGCCATAAAAGGCAGACTCCGGCTTCGTTAACCGATTCTGACAGATCAGAGAAAAGCCGATCCGACTGTCATTTTGACACACGCTGTCTCTATAACCCGCTGCCTCTCAAATTGAACGATAACCAGCTATGCCAGCTATGATTGCACGCAGCCTTATGTATGCTCTGTCAGACTCCATCAATGATTTTATGATACTCAATCCCGAAAGCGACTGAAAGCTCGGAGATAACCGATTCAAGAATAGCAGATAAATCTACGTGTCTGGCGTGTAACATGCCACTGAAATGATTCCCAGGGGCAAAGACAATCTCTTCAAGACCCGGTGAGGACGCAGAATGCTCGATTTCCGAGGCAAGAATCCGATTCCCGGTCTGCAGTACAACTGCATCCGAAATCCTCTGGCTGTCTAACTGCAAACTTTCGCCAGGCAGCAGATCCCGGCTGCTAAGGACAATCGCCTGAGCTAAGTATAATGCATGGGCACAGAACGTCTTGTGAACGAAACTGTCTATGGTTCGGCATTCCCACAGATGATTGCGTTGGAGTTCAAGGTCAGCATACTTCAATGCCTTGGTACGATTCCGTTCACTGAACCCGTTTAGCAAGGGAAAAGCCGCATTCGGTTAAGCCGTGAACAGTAACAGAACAGCGCCGGAAGCCCGGAACCAGGTCTTCAGAATTTGACAAGCCCTTATTAATCAGGTAGAATGTCATTGAAATGTGTTTCTCCGGAACAGATGTCCGGCACTTCTGCGGGCAGCCGGCTGAAAGAAACCAGCTGAACTCAAAGACAGCCTGTGCCTCCTTCATCTCCGGCATCCATCCGCAAAACTGCGCAGTCAGAGTCAGGTTCTGGAAGTGATCCAGCTTATCCGGGATGCTCTGCGGCAGAAGGCTTCAGCCAGCGGACTATCACCGGATAGATCCACATAGTGTTCTCCTATATTGGAGGGAAAGGGAAAAAAGATGAAAAAAACGCTTCGAATTCTCCTTGCTTTGACGATGCTTCTGTCGATAGGCGCCATGTCTTTAGCGGAAGGAATCGACTACACCACAGGAACTCCCTGGCTGGACAGTGATCTGGAGGGAAACGTGACTGCGGATACGCCGGTTGAGCTCAAAGACGATTTCGCACTTTACGTTAATAAAGACAAGATTCTTGCCACCCAGATTCCCGAGGGTTATGCCCAGACGGGAACTATTGACGATATCAACCGGCAACTGACGGAAGATACAAAAAACATGTTCCTCGGAGAAGCCCCGAAGGAGCACGATGCCAAGCTGGCCTATGACCTGTTCTGGCTGATGCTGGACTGGGACAGCCGCAATGCCCTGGGAATTGCCCCGCTGAAGGCTGCGGTAGACGAAATCGAAGCCATTGACAGTATTGACGCACTGAACGCCTACCTCCTCGAGAAACCCATTGAGGATCAGATTTCAGTCCTGTTTGCAGCCGCGAATTTCACCGATTTCATGGATTCGACCCGCAATCTCCTCGCCGTTGCCTCCATCACCCCCCTGCTTGAGGATTCAGCCGAGTACATCGAAATGACCGATTTCGGCAAAATCAAGAAGGATGCCATGATCGAACTTGCTCAGAAAATGCTGCGCAAGCTTGGCTATTCAGAGGAAGAAACGCAAAAGAAGATTGACAACTGCTTTGCTTTTGAGACGGCACTGGCACCGACCATCGCTACCAACGAGGATCAGAAGAAGCCGGATTATCCCGCCAAGATCTACAACATTTATTCCTATGACGAACTGAAGGTGCTGGAGGACAAGCTCCCGGTTCTGGAGCTTGCTGCCCACTGCGGCTTCCCGAAGACCGACAAGTACATGGTCATGAGCCCCAGCTACTTTGAGAAGCTCAATGAGCTCTACACCGAAGAGAACCTTCCCCTGATCAGGGACTACATGATCGTTCAGGGCGCCATCAGTTCCGCCGAATCCCTTGACCGCGAGTGCTATGAGTGGGCCGTTGCCAGGAAGAACGCGATCTCCGGCGCCAGCAGCATGCTTCCGGATGAGGATGTTTTTGCGCCTGCCGTGTCAAAAAAGCTTGTCTGGCCGGTCGCAAGGCTTTACAGCGAGACCTACCTGCGTCAGGAGGATAAGGACCGCATTTCCCTGCTGGTTGACGAGATCATCGAAGCCTATCATGGCGTGATCAACGATGCGGCCTTCCTCTCCGATACGACGAAGGCCAAAGCCATTGAAAAACTGGAAGCCATGAATAAGGCAGTTCTCTACCCAGATGACTGGAGCAAGTATGCCTGCGATGATTTGAACTTTGCCTCCAAAGATGAGGGCGGCACACTCTGGGAAGCTGAAAAACGCATCAATGCCTTTACCATTACCCAGAACGTCAAGGAGTTCTCTGAGCCCGTTGACAATTCGAAGTGGCCGATGCCTCCGAACATAGTGAACTGCATGTATTACAGTGTGCAGAACACCATGTATATCTTTGGTGCGTTCTGTAAGGATACAATATACAGAAGCGACATGAGCGACGAGGAGATCTACGGCAAGCTCGGCTGGGTGATCGGACACGAGATTTCCCATGCCTTTGACTCCGGCGGAGCC
>CACXHF010000237.1 GCA_902767305.1 uncultured Eubacteriales bacterium | reverse complement strand
TGACGGACGAGGAACTGCTGGATCAGGGCATTAAGCCGAATACGATCCGCCTTTCCATCGGGACAGAGAATGTGAAGGATCTGATCGCAGCGCTTGATGCGGCATTCGAGGCAATCAGGTAATCTGCTGAAAACTGATACGGAGGGATGTGGCTGCATCCCTCCGACTTCTGTAAAAGAAGTGATTTGATACGGGCAATACTGCGGTCACGGTGCATGCCGGCTGACAGCAGCAGTCTTGTTCATGGGAATGAATGTCATTCCGTCTCTTGGCACATTCAGCATTTCTGTCCCGGAGGAGGCGGCTTGTACTTTTGTGACGATGTGATCGGACCAGCCGCCATCCGACCGGATCCGTTCGCGGCTTTCGTGGCTGGAGGCATCGGTTCTTTTCCGGGTGATTTCTTTTTTATCCTGCGTCGATGTTTGTTTCCGTGGTGATGCATGGGCTGCAGGCTGTGCCTGTTTCCCTGATTTCCTACAGATTTTTGACTTAGAAGCCCGTGCTGTCATCCTCCATCGCGTCAGCCGCAGGAGCGGTCATACCTGTGATCGGATACACTCTTGGAAGAGCATATGTCTATTCAGCCTCTGAGTACGCTGCTCTGAAACTGCCTTCTGAGATCCGGCAGGCAGGTTTCGGGACGGTGGCATCTGTCGTTCTTCTCTGTCCGACGCGGACCGGCTCCGCTTTTCAGCGGCTGATACTTGATCAATAAGGAGCGAAATATGTCTGCATCCTTCCATACCAACAAGAAGGCAATACGTTTGAGCATTGCCATTTTCCTCGGCCTGGTTCTCGGCGCTTTGTTCGGATTGATTATGCCAGACTGGGCGGAACCGGCTGCCAGTCTGGTCAGCACGATCTATCTTCACAGCCTGACTTTGATGATCTATCCACTGGTGTTTTGTTCGCTGATCGTCGGCATCAAGGGAATCGGAAGCATATCCGCAACAGGCAAAGTGGGCGGACAGGCGCTGCTGTATTTCATTGGGACAACGCTTCTGGCAAGCCTGCTGGGACTGTTTCTTCCCAAAGCACTGCGTATCGGGGCGGGGGTAGCCATTGAGATGGCTGAAGCCGAAGTCCAGGCGGCGGAGTTTACAGGCATTGTGGACACTATCAAAAATCTGATTCCCGCCAATCCGTTTGCGTCCTTTGTCAACGGGAACATGCTCCAGGTGCTTGCATTTGCGATCATCATCGGGATCACATGTCTTGTGTTGGGGGAGAAAGCCGATCCTTTTGTCAGGCTCTGTGAGGCAGTCGACGAGATTTCCGTTAAAATTGTTTCGGCGGTTATGTATACGACGCCGATCGGCGTGTTCTGTTCTCTTGCGGGAACGGTTCATGTGAACGGACTGAAGACGATCCTTTCTCTGGCGACGGTGCTTGGCATCCTGTATCTGGTCATGGCTTTGTATATTATCGTCGTTTATGGTCTGATCCTTGTCAAGGGAATCGGAAAGTTCAGCCTGAAGCGGTTCTTTGTCACGGTCCTCCCTGCCGCGCTGAATGCCTTCGGCACAGCTTCATCATCAGCAACTCTGCCCATCAGCAAGCGCTGTGCGGATGAGATGGACGTGCCCAATGAAATCTCCGCGCTTGCGCTGCCTCTTGGCGCGACGATCAATATGGATGCAGTCTCTATTGTCATGTCGTTTATGATCGTATTCTTCGCCAACGCCACAGGTACAGAATTGCCTTACGGCCTTTTGGCAGTGGTTTTGCTGAGCAATACGCTGCTCAGTATCGGCGCGCCGGGTGTCCCGAACAGTGCGATTGCTTCCTTTGCGGCGCTGGCGTCGATTGCTGGTCTTCCTGCGGGGATTATGGGCATGTATGTAAGTGTCAATATTCTGGTGGACGCAGGGGCAACATGCTGCAATGTGCTGGGTGATATTGCCTCTTCCGTAGCGATGAAAAGAACCTGCAGGTTTCCGTGCAGGGATGCCTGATCATCCGAAAACACAAAAAGCCTGCGAAACGGATTGTTTCAGCAGGCTTTTTTTACACAGGATCTGTCATATTCACTTACACTCCGCAGGGATAATCTTCAAGATCGGACGGCTGAGGTTTCGCCTGATCAATCAGCTGCTGTAATGTAATTGACTCCAGATAGTCACGGACCACTTTTTCCAGCCCCTCCCATGCAGGCAGCATAATGCAGAAACTGCATCTGGCGCATTCATTGACAGGGCGCTCAAGGCAGGCTACCGCATGCAGCGGGCCTTCTATCAGGCTCACGATCCGCCAGAGCGTGATTTTATCCGGCGAAACCAGCAAACGATAACCACCGTTTTTTCCTCTCCGTATCCCCAGAATCCCAGCTGAGGCAAGAGGAGGCGTAAAAGCTTCCATGTATTTTTTTGAAATCTGCTGCCGCGCGGCAACATCTTTCATGGAAACATATCCATCACCCTGGTGCATGGCGATATCCACCAGCATCCGTGAAGCGTACCGTCCCTTCGTCGAAATCAGCATTTGCTCACCTCCACATATCATGTCTATTATAATACTGGATTCATGATGCGTCAAATGGCTAAAGACGAGAGGATTTCTGCATGATTTCCGGACATGCTCCACTTTCAAAACGCAGGAAACAGGAACGTATGCCGGTATTTCCGCTGTGAAAGCCGTCATCTGAAAACGCATCAAGGTATCTGAAAAAGAAATCACGTGCGTTTTCCAAATCGTTCACATACAGGGCGATACGTTCGATTTTCATTTCGGGTTTTTCTCTTGCTGGCGTTCCATCAGCAGTTGCCGTCCGATTTTGCCCGTCATATGATCAATCGTGATTTCTACGCAGCAAAGCCTGCCCTCACGAATCGTATCCTCCGTTTCCTGCATATACAGCTCTTCAAATCCCCTGGAATACTTTGCGCCTATTGCATTGGCTGCATGGCGCATTTCTTCTTCCTCCTCCAGAATTCGGGCGTGTCCGAAAACAATCACGCTGCAGAACCTGGTAGTGCGTTCCCTGGGCATGACTTCATCCCGATCAATTACCGTAAAGGAAACCTTGTTATCTCTGTGAATCGCGTCGATCTTATGCCCGGTTTTCGCGCAGTGAAAACCAATGATTCCAAGCCCTGTACCGCCTTCCTGATAGACAAAGCTGACAGGCACCGTGTAGGG
>CACXHF010000236.1 GCA_902767305.1 uncultured Eubacteriales bacterium | reverse complement strand
AGGACAATAATATCTACATCATCGAATCATTGTTTTTATTCTATTTAAGATGGGGAAGGGGAGAAGCCGGTGTATAACAAGTATATTGAAGAGATATTCAAAGCAGGATCTGCATCAGAATATGAGACGGCTATTGAAAAGCTGATAGATTGTTTGATCACGCAGGGAAAGGCTGATGAAGCAGACGAACTGAGAAATGTCGCTGCGCTTAGAACGAACCTTTTTTCGAGTCGTTCAGGTGTAGACGATCTTTCTATCAAAAAAGTAACCGTCCAATCCTTTATGAAGCTTATGACAAATGATGAAAGCCGAAGTAACACGAAGAACATCGTATTCACAGTACTAAAGAATTTCCCAGAATATTGCCGAAAACTGTATATGACAAAGATCCACGATAAATGCAGCTCGGGTATCAAAGAGCATTTAGACGGCTTTCATATCGAAAATGAATATGACCTGCAAAAACTGATGTTACCGTTATTGACAGCCATTTACCCTGATACACGTCCGGAAAGCGTGCAGGATTCCGGTCATCATACCGTCAGAAAGGATATCGATATCGATTCAATCGATACTGTTATCGAACTCAAGTGTACCCGTCCGGGACAAACCGAACGGCAACTGAGCGAAGAGATTGCCTCAGATATAGTACACTACGAAGTAGGCAATATATTCTTCTACATTTACGATAAATCCAAGATCATACAAAATTCTCCCAGCTTCGTAAAGACATACGAAGATAAGGATTTTGGAAGAAAAAAGATACGGGTAATCATTTATGCTCACGATGATATTTGAGTCATATTCGCAAGACAATGTTTCTATTGATTGTTTTTTTCAGAATGACACCATAATACTATTCAGCGGTGAACCCCTTAAAAAAGGCATTCACCGCCGAATAATATTATTATGAATGGGTTATGCCCCGACTAGAAATATAGCGCCGTCCATTGTCCCTCTAGCTACCACAACTCCACCACCTGATCCGCGTACTTATCCAGATACCGCCTGTGGCTGACATATAGGACTGTCGACTGCCTCAGAATCAGCAAACCCTTCATATTTCAGATAACCGATTAAGCCTTCTCTGGAAAACGCTGAATATGACAGGTACGACCTGGCCTTTTTCAGCGCGGCAGAATTACTTGCCAGTGCCAGTACCGGAATCAGACAGACAACAACAGAGAAGAGCAATACTTTTTTCTTCAAATGTCTCTTTCCTTTCATGGAAATCCTCGCTTCCTGAACCGGTTCTCCCCGGATACCTCATTTTCACCCCTATCAGTTTCCGGATCTTTCCGCATGAGACCGGCCGTTTTCATCCTCCGGAACCTCACGTATCCGTTCCTTAATCCGCTCATCCGGTTTTTCAATATGACTGACCCCATTATGCCCGTTCATGGATGGATTTCCTGCGTGTCCTGCCGTATCTGCCTTTCCTTCGCATCTTGCCTTTTCCACATCCAGCAATGCTTTAATGGTTGTCAGTCCCTGTTCATCCAGGCTTTGGATCTGATGGACCAGATCATAGAATTCTCTGTTCACATACGTGATTTCATCATCACAGATATGCTTTATTCCAAGTATCGTGCAGATTCTTTTGACTAAATTATAGGACGATGTTTCGATTCCCTTCGGAAAGGCAGTATTGACAGTGGACATCGGGATCTTCGTCTGCACTGAGAATTCTTTGATTGATCCATACTGCCGTTTCATTTCTGCCTTGATCAGTTCAGTCAGATTTTTCATCCGGTCACCTCCTCATTTGACTATTATATCGATATTCCGATTATAGATCAACGAGATCATATGCAATGCAAAGTCAGAATTTCATCAGATGGTCGGTCATCTCCTGGCAGCACCGGCTGATCAGCTGCGGAACGAACAGTTCCTGTCCTGCGCGGAAAGCTGCGGTGAATGCATAACAGACTTACCCAGTCTGCGGAGAGATGCATCCTGAGTAAGTCTGTTCTGTTTCAATTCGGTCTGAAGCAGCACATCCGGCAGGTTCTCCCCGTACTGCAAAAGCTGCGGTACGGCTGAACAGCCGGAGGCATGCCTGTCTTTACGGTAAATCGTGTCCCTCAACGACATAAGCCCTGAATGCTGAAAGAAAGGATCCGCGATCCCCATATCGCTGAGATTGATGTCCTGTTCAGCGCCCCAGGTCCGGACTTCCCCGTTACGGTCTCTGGCCTGCATGCACAGGACGGTTTATCAGGTTTCTTACCTGATATGCTCTGCCACTTTGATCAGATTCGCGATGATCGGGAGGTGCTGCGGACAGACGCTCTCACACTGGCCGCATGCAACGCAGTCTGACGCCCTTCCTCCGCCGCCCTCCAGAAGCTGCGGGTATTCGTCGTATTCCACTTCCCATTCCTCGTCATTCGGGTTATCAAAGACAGACTCGTTGTACATCCTGAAATACTTTGGAATAGCGATCTTCATGGGACAGCCCGGCGTACAATAGGAACATGCAGTACAGGGAATGGCCAGTTTTCTGAGGATCATCTTCCCCGCCTCCAGACACATTTCTATGTCATCCTCTTCCAGGGATCTGAAATGCTCCATGAAAGACGTATTGTCCTCCATCTGTTCCATGCTGCTCATTCCGGAAAGAACGACCATGACATTGTCAAGACTCGCTGCAAACCGGATTGCCCAGCTTGGGGCTGACATTTCAGCGTCCTTTTCCTTAAACATCCGCTCGACATCCCCGGGCAGCCGGGCAAGGACTCCTCCCCTGACCGGTTCCATGACGGTGACTGGTTTCCCGTGCCGGACCGCCACCTCGTAGCATTCCTTCGCCCGGACCCAGTCGCTCGTCCAGTCCAGGTAATTGATCATCAGCTGAACAAACTCCATCTCCGGATGCTTAGTCAGAATCTCATCCAGAAGCTCCGGTGTGTCATGGAAAGAGAATCCGGCATGCCGGACAAGTCCGGCTTTCTTTTTTTCCAGCAGCCAGTTAAAGCAGTCCAGCCGGTCATAGGTTCGGAGCAGATCCTGATCAATTCCGTGGAGAAGGTAATAGTCGAAGAAACCCGCGCCGGTCTTTCTCAACTGCTCCTTCATGATCTTATCCCTGTCCTCCAGGGTCTCAATGTACTCGGCATGAAGTTTGGTGGCAAGCGTAAAACTGTCTCGGGGATATCGGTCCACCAGTGCGGTCTTTACTACATTTTCGCTGGTAAAGTCATGGTACATCCAGGCGGTGTCAAAATACGTGAATCCTT
>CACXHF010000235.1 GCA_902767305.1 uncultured Eubacteriales bacterium | reverse complement strand
GAATATAAATCAAAAGGTGTATCTTTCTGATTAATCGTTGCTCTCTCAACTGTCATACTGGTAGCTTCGCTACCAATGTTGACTTATCACTACCGGATCTGTTATCTGATTTGTCATAAACCCTTTATCTCTTGTTTCCCGGCTCATGGACAAGCTGTGTCGAACGGGCAATAAACTGTCCTTGGAATGTGTCTCCATAAAACCCACTTCTCCGATGTCTTTGAGAACATCGACACAATTATTCCATGAACCTGTTTCCCTTTAAATCTTACTCTACTTTGTATCATCCAATCGTACACATCTTGTAATAAAGCACTTTAGTAATATGTCGATATACTGCTCAGCACAGTTTTCATTCAAAAACCACTTATTCAGTTTTCGCTTATTGTACGTAAAATCAAGATGCTCCGATGTTACCTGTTTTAATAGTTCCTCATAGTATTGTTCCCACGAAACAAATTGCTGACTATCACAATAGTCAAATGTTCTTGTAAGTTCGCCCAGATTCTGAGAAAGATGCTTACGGATCTCACGGGTATTCAGCAATACATACTCAAACGACTCCGGCGCCAATACCCGGGTATTTCCTCTCAATTCAGCAAACTTAAGCACAGGCTCGATAAAAGCACCGAATGCAGCGCCATCAACATTAACGCATATGCGGTCATATGACTTACTCAGTTTCTGAAAACAGGTCAGGACTGAAGCATTTCCACCTGCCGACACAACTTCTGTGCAATCGCCTTCAAAAGCATATTGGGCCATCTCAAAGCCTGAATTAGAATCCTCTGTCAGCAGCAGGTTGAAATCACCCTGATCGTGTTTTTCTTCATATAAATGATACATGCCCGTGGCGGTATTTATACCTTTTTTCTCTGTCACAAGTTCATATACCCCGAATACAGAATACGGAATGGCAGTAAACATACCGCTTCTGGAGACAATAACCGCATAACAGTCCGCTTTCCATAGCTCTCTCTGAAAGCCCTCGCTGTATAGATATCGCACATCCTCATCGATAAACAAAACTGTATCGTGTATAGATGATAGTATTTGAATCCAGTCAGATGAGTTGGTCAGTACAACCAAAGTAGCGGAAGAATCAATTGAAATCTTAACACCGGACTGCTTTCCATATTCAAGATACTCCGATATCAGCCTGATCAATGAACTTTTCCCTGTGCCACTGTTTCCTTTGAGTACGGATATCTTCCGCTCAAGCTCAAGACGGTAACTCGATTTTCTGGAAGTAACGCTGATAATGTGTTTTCCCTTCATATGCGTTTCTCCCCTGCATCCTGCTGTCCGATCTCTTTTTCATCTGTCTGTTTGCCGGAGTCCGAGGCGTTTCCGTCCATTTTTCCAACATATTCCAGCATTTTCATTACAAATTCATCGTGCGTTTTCATCAGGCTTCCATCATTTAAACATTTAACCGGGACAGAACACTCTGCATCACCAAGATTTTCAAACGAAACATCATAACCACTAAGGCTACATGTTATATCCTTCCGTTCAGCCATCTCCAGGATCAGGCTCTCACAATTGGATCCGCATACGATCAGATCAACATAGAAATCGTTCTCTTTATACATCAGAATAAGTGCTTTGGCACCTCCTGAAAGACGCTCCGGAGGAATCTGTCCCAAGACCGGTGATAAAATACATTGTCTGTCCTGCACGTCAGAGCCATCAACCGTCTTGATTATCCGCTTCACAAACGCATCGTCAAGCCACTCTTCCTCATAAGTGTTATTAAAATACGTATCGACACTTAATACGGCGTCATCGTCATATCCAAAAAATATGCTCAGCATTAGTTCCTACCTCCTGCTTCAGCCGAAATATACTCAGGTAATCATGCTTTTGCTCATTAAAACGGTTGTTCTCGATGCTTTTTCCGTCCAGATGTTCATTTGAGTATAACCAACCACGAATAACGTGTTCTACGGGAAATCTGCATAAATACCGATAATATCAGAGTATCACAAACTTTCGTTTTTTGCAAGTGTCATATTGACATTCTTTCCATAATGTATAACAATGGTTACTGGTTACTGTTCACGGCTTAACCGATCTGGGTTTCTCGAAAAAACGGCTTCACAGGAGTGTCAATGCTCCCATGAAGCCGTTTTCCGTTGTACCTGCCTGAAGAATGCTGGCTCAGATCAGCCTGTTCCCAGGATTCCTGATCTGAACAGCCTTTCGGGGGATTTTTGTGTCTGGTCGATGCGGGATGTCAGTTCGGATTAAGATCCTCCAGGAGGAGGGAATTCTGGTCCATGGAGGAGAGATCGGCATCGACAATCTGATCAATGTATTCATCCATGGATTCAGTGATCACCTTGCTCCAAGTGCCGCTTGAACGCAGCTTTTCAGCCAATTTTGAGGTGCTTATCCGGGTTCCGAAAATCTCATTGAATTTTACCTCGAGATTGTGGATGGACATGAGGCCGTACTGGGAAGAAATCCATTCACAGATCCGGCTCAGGCTCAGGGAACTGCTGTCCAGAGAGAGAATAATGCCGCCTGCAACGGAAAGAGAGGAAACTGCTTCCTGCTGACGCAGAATGCAGGTCAGCATCCAGTCATTTCCCCGGAGTTTGCGGATTGCGGGCAAATGCTTCACATGTTCCCAGATACTGTGTCCGTTGAAGAAGGGAAGGGTGTAGTAAACGGAGAGATCGGACTGAATTTTGCGGAGCTCATGGAGTTTCAGCCCGTATTCCTTCTCGACCTTTGCCCGGGACATGAGTGTCTTCGGGCCGGTTTCAATGAATTCAAGGGCCTTTTTCTTTTTATCAAGCGCAACGCCGAACATGGAGAGATTGAGCATGCGCTTGTCCAGTGTGGTAAGGTCAAGGACATCTCTGGAAAAAATCGTTTTATCAAAGAAGCTGATAGCGGTTCCGTAAGAGGAGTTATAGGCATAGGAGGCGTGGAGGGTGTATCCGATGCGCTTGAAAGCAGAGGCATTAATCGCTTCGCGTCCGGTATGCACACAGACATTTTCGAACATTGCCTCGATGTCATCGGTAAACCACAGTTCTTTTTTGCTCAGGGCTTCGAGGAAGGCAGGAACATCCTGTTCATTAATGGCAGGTGCATCGATGACATACTGCCCATCGGTATAATAGGCACCGACTGCATTGGAGATGGTCGGATTTCCCTGTGCACTTTCCTTGCGCAGCCCGAAACGTTCCTCATAGGCGGCATAGTAGTCAAAGTAGGCAATCGGGGAGATTTCCCGGAGAAGCTGAACAGCCTGCTCTTCCTCAGAGGCATTTCCGACAATGAGGACGGGAACCCGCCGGCAGTGAATCGGGAACTTCTGTTCATCCCACATGGAAAGGGACGATTTGATGATATAAAACAGTTCATAGCCGTCCCGGATATCCAGCTCGTTCATGACATCGGTATATTCCCTGAATATCAGTTCGGAGGAGATAATGCTGTTTTTGTATCGGGAAAAATCAACGTTGTTCCAGACCTCCTGCGGGTCGGAATTGCAGTAGCGGACTTTATTATCCCGGTTAAAGACAATTCCTCTGGCATTGCGCAGGAGGTTTGCCACCGTGCGCATGTTGATTCTGAGACGGTTCAGCGGGAATCCTTTCCGCTTGATGTATTTATAGTATTCCGTTTCGAATTCATCAATGCTGAGCGGACTGTCGGAATGGGAGATCAGGACACGCATGACCATTTCGGATCGTGTAACCGTGTTTTTATCAGCCCGCACGGCCTCCTCGTCGAGAAAATCCGAGAGCCTTTTTTTCCATATTCCATGATAGCTTTCGAGGGATTCCGGTGTGAGCTCCGTTTTCCCGCGGGTATACCGGATGGCAAGATATTCATAGCCCTCCTCCGATATTTCAGGAAAAGCCCGGATAAATACCGGCTTGAGCAGATGGAAGTATTCAAAAGGATCGCGGAAATAATCCTCAAAGAGCAGCGGAAAACTCTGTGCTACTTTGGCGGCAATCTGTCTCACGCGTTCACGGGTCAGATTGTACTGTGAACCGATATACTGCAGACTTTCCCCCTGGACGCGAAGCAGAAGAATCTTTGAAGACCGCTCCTCCGGATCGCAGACCCTGCCGAACGCATCATGGAACGAATCCCTTGCGATCAGATACTGATTCCTGTGACGGATGAGAATCTGTCCGGAAACGGCTGAATCGATAAACATCCTGGGGGTAACGGGCGGCTGAAGCTGACCCAGCCGGCCGGAAAGGAAAGCGGAATCGATCACACCGCCGACCGAATTGTCCTCAAGATACGTTCGCACGACGGCCTGGACATTCGGAAGCCGGAAAATGGTCTTCAGGGCGTCCTCCACGGATTTCCCGCTGATCTGTCCGATCAGCCCGCTGTTCTGAAGAGCCGCATAGAGCTGCCGCCAGTAAAGATGCACAATCGGCTCCAGAGAGGCGGTGATTTTCTGAAGGAGAACCATCAGCTCACTGTCGATCGATTCATCCGGCGTGTCGGAATAGGCAACGTTCTCCCTGGCCCAGGCATTGACGGCATTGATGATTTCATCGATGGATTTTCTGCCGAGTCCCTTGATCAGGGAAAAGTCCGATTCCGAAAGAACGGCGACCTTGTCGATGGTATTGCAGGAAATATCATACAGCGCGCGGAAAGGACGTGTCGAAAGCTGGAGTTCCTGAATGGAATGATAGGACATTTCATCCAGCTGCTCACGGTTATAGGCACAGATTCCATCGGATGAAGACGGACGCTGCGCTTCCTTTTCAATGATGCTGTTGATGAAATCGGTATTTTCAAGCGTCCGTGAAATCTCATCAATGGTTTTCACGCCGACACTTCTCTGCTGTGCGATATCTCCGATAGGTGTTACTCTCAGCTGTTCAATGGAATGAATGTCCATTCTGTGCAGCACATTGTTTGCACGGACAGAAAGGTTCAGTCGTTCAATAGGCGTTTCAGTCATATTTATCACCATATCATGATTAATTTGTTAAGACGTCGTCATCTGTCTCACAGTTTCCGGAGCGCGGCAGCAGATGCCGGAAAATCCTGTGAGCCTGACCGGCTGACTACCTGCACAGAGCAGGTTATCCATTGAAAGGACCGGTGGCAGGACCTGTTTTTCTTCGAAAAGGAAAAATCCCCCTTCATAACGAATATTATATTCGAAGAAAAATTAAAAAGCAAGTGTATGCAGAAAAAAACAGTCAAAAATGAAAAGATGCAATTAATTGATGACCGGAGGATGCCGTGTTATAATGACCTGAGGAAAGACGACGGAGGACGGCAGCGGTGGAAAACGGAAAAAACCGGTGCTGCATGAGAAAGGAGTGCGGTCGTGAATGAAAACACTCGAGGACATTGAAAGGGTATCCCTGGGCATTTTTCCCACACCGGTTCAGCGGCTTGAAAATATCAGCCGGCTTCTGCATACGCAGGTGTACATCAAGCGGGATGATCTGACGGGACTCGGCCTTGGCGGAAACAAGGTCCGTAAACTTGAATACCTGATGGCGCAGGCAAGGCGGCAGGGTGCTGAGGTGGTTTTTACCACAGGCGGTGCGCAGTCCAATCATGCCATGCTGACGGCTGCGGCGGCCTGCCGTCTGGGAATGCGTGCCGTCCTGATTCTGAAAAAGCGCGGGGTAACGGCCTGCGCCGGAAATCAGCTGCTGGAGAAGCTGATGGGCACGGAAGTGATTTTCATGGACACGGATGACTATGAGGACATTTATGCGGAAATGGACCGGATGGGCCGGGCGATGGGAGTCCCCTATTACAAAATCCCGTGCGGCGGCTCCAATGCGCTGGGAACACTGGGGTATGTCCGGTGCGCCCGGGAAATTTCGGAGCAGGGGCTGCCGTTTGATCATCTGTTCTGCGCAGCGGGCAGCGGCGGTACACTGGCCGGACTGGCGCTGGGGGCACGGCTGTTTCTGCCGGGCACAAAGGTGCACGGGATGATGGTGGACACAGATCCGTTTGAGACGATCACCCTGCGGCTGATGCGGGAGGCGGCAGAGCTGATTCAGGCAGATGTGCCGCTGACCGGCCGTGAGTTTGACCTCCTGGACATGTGCGGTCCCGGCTATGCCATCCCCTCCGAAGAGGGAACCGCTGCGCTTTCCCTGATGGCGGAAAAGGAAGGGCTGTTTCTGGATCCCGTCTATACGGGAAAGGCGTTTGCAGGAATTCTCCGGATGGCTGCAGAGCATGCATTTGCGCCGGAGGACCGGGTTCTGTTTGTGCATACGGGCGGTGCAGGCGGCCTGTTTGCCGTGAAATAGCACGATGCCGGAACGGAGCGGCAGGACAGGTGCAGGGGAAATCCGTCATATAACCGAAAAAAAGCCGTATCCGGCAGACCGGATACGGCTTTTTCAGGTTTTTGAAAAGGATCAGCGGATGTCCCAGTGGAAGAACTCGATGTCGTCGTCGGAAACCTCTTCATCCGGTCCTTCCGTGAACGTCACGCGCCGGATGCCGCAGTAGATGGTTTTGATTTTGCTCCGGTCAGGAAGCTGAATATAATCGGAGTAAGCGGTAACCGATCTGGCAATCTGACGGTTGGTGACCCAGGAATAGGTCCTGCCGCCGAACAGCCGGTCGCCCCAGTCATCGACGGCATAGAGGACGAGCTCAAAGGATTTGACCTGACGGGTCTTGGCGAGGATCTCGAAACGGATATTCAGAAGATCGCCCGGTTTTTTCTCCCAGGTTGCCCAGCGGCGGTCTGAGAATCCCATGCTGGTAATCCCGTAGAAGGAACGTCCCGATGAAGAGGTGGTACTTCTGGTCGTGGTAGTGGAGGTCTTTGTCGGTGCGGTCGTCGGTTTCGGGGTCGGCTTCGTGGTGGGGTAGGGGGTAAAGGCGGAAATGTGGTCAAGCGGAAGGGTGATGCTTTTGCTCGTGATAAAGTCTCTGGTCTTGTCGTCTTTGACGACAATGTCAAAGGTTGCACTCTTCGGCCGGCAGATTTCCCGGATGGCCTGATCGGTTTCCGCTTTCAGAAGGAAGAATTCCTTGCTGCTGTCCAGATTATTCTCCAGGTTGAATGCGCCGATTCCATAGACAGCAACGCCGTTGACCTTCGCATTATCCACGGAGATGTCGATCTTTTTCCCGCTCTGGTTGATGATCCGGAGGTCCAGACGGATGGTGGCAATAAAGCTCTTTGAGAGGGACGGCGCAGCACGCAGGAGCTCAATGGAAATTCCGTTGGAATTCAGGAGAAGGTCCCTGTCATCCGCCGGGCTGCTTTCGGTCTGCTCCGTTCCGGACTTCCCGTCCGAAACACGGATGATGTCGTCTCCGCCGCCGAGAATGAGATCGTCCCCCGCGTCATCGCTGTCCTTCGTCGAATAGGTGCGGATCACGTCCTCAAGCACACGGAGCGTTGCCTCGTCGTTTCCGTCAATGTACTTGGCGGCATACTCCACATCTCCGTCCTCCCGGACCTCGATGAGGTACAGAAGACAGACACGGGTGTTCTGTACTTTGTAAATGTACCGGGCACCAAGCAGCGATTTTCCGCCGAGGTTATACGTTTTGGCCGGGTTGGTTCCGACCATGTTGTCGCCGTACTGGTTTTCCATGTGCTCTCTGTACACATTGTTGAGGTAATTTGTCGGGTTGCTCAGTTTTTTGTCAAGGGGTCTGCGGATGACGTTGACATAGGGAATATACCCTTTGTTTTCAACGTAAACGGTGAGCGTATTGCTGCCGAAAGAGACAGCCGCATTTTCCGGAATCTGAATGGTAAAATCCTGTTCATCGCAGTGGTATTTTCTGAGACCGGATGCCGCACATCCTGTTCCGAGAACAGAGACAAACAGAACGGTCAGAAGAAACAGAAACATGATTCGCTTCATGGGCAAACCCTCCTTTATGTGATAAAACCGTCCTGATCATGATAAACGAGAACGCCGGTTCTGACCAGAGAAAGAAGGATGAAAGCCGGATCAGTTTTGGATCAGTCTCCTGACTTTTTCGTTATTACGCAATTGTATGCCGGATGGAAGGATGAATGCCCAGTGATGCTGAGGGACATCGACAGGGGCGGCAATAGAACTGAAGATGCCCATGCCGGCAGGATTCTCCCATGCCGGGCAGACCTTCCTTCTGCATGTGTGTACAGGTCATATTGCCGAAACAGGGACAGATTAACCGAGGAATCTTGTATTCCCACAGACGCCTGAGCAAAGCGGATGAGGAGTTTCTGGAAGGAGCAGCAAATGGCTAACGTAACGAGAATTGAGACTGTACGGGAAGTCACCAGCAAAAGAGTCGCAGCCTACTGCCGTGTGAGTACGGATAAGGATGCGCAGCTCTATAGCCTGGAAAACCAGATGAAAGCGTTTCAGGCAAAGATCATTCTTCATCCTGAGATGGAACTGGTGGGAATCTACGCCGACGAGGATAAGAGCGGTACTTCGATGAAAGGCAGGGTCGAGTTCCAGAGAATGCTCGATGACTGTAAGGCCGGAAAGGTGGATTACATCCTCACCAAGAGCGTGAGCCGGTTTGCTCGCAACACGGTGGACACCCTCACAACTGTTCGAGATCTGGCGGAGCCTGGCATTCCCGTATACTTTGAAAAAGAGAGGGTTGACACAGCAAACTCCCTCTTGGAGGTGGTATTGGCCATCATGGCCTGCTTCGCCCAGGAGGAAAGCCGGAGTATTTCCGAGAATGTGAAATGGGGCATCAGAAAGCGCTTTGAATCTGGACATGAGGTCAAGGTTCCACTCTATGGCTTTTACCACACCAAGGATGAGCTCTTCCTAATTGAAGATGAAGTTGCCATTGTGCGGGAAGTTTTCGAGCGGTACGTCCATGGTGAAGCTCCGCTGGATATCATGAACGACATGATCAGAAGAGGCGTCAAGCCTCCCGCTGGCGAGTGCTGGAAGCGGCTGCAGATCGACCGGATGCTGAAAAATGAAATATGAACTTTCTGTAAATCCGCAATTACATCTTGACGGGAGACCTGTTGACCGCGTATAATAAAGATGCTTAACAGCGGGTGTATCTCAGCCCCAAATGAGACATTTACAAAGCGAGCTTCTCTTGGCTCCAATCAAGACAGTTAAGAGTGAGTGT
>CACXHF010000234.1 GCA_902767305.1 uncultured Eubacteriales bacterium | reverse complement strand
CATTGTTCCGGTTTACAGAAATGGCAAAGGAATGAATGTCACCCAGCAGTCCCTCATCCAGTGCGGTTCGTGCTGTCTGAAGGGCTGCACCCAGAAATGTATCCGGTGCACAGCCCAGATACAATCCCTTTTCATCTGCCAGCGCAGCCAGCTTTCTTGCACTCTCCACACTGTCCGTCAGGGTCTTTTCCGTATATACATGCTTGCCGGCCATAAGTGCCTGATAAATCAGTTCATAATGGCTGCCAACAGGCGTCCGGACCACCACCATTTCAATTTCCGGATCTCTCAGCATCTCCTCAACCGTGCAGGCCTGGATTCCGTATTTTTCCGCCTTCTTCCATGCATTTTCAAGGTGCTTAGCCGCAATGGCAACGACCTCCAGATTCTCAAAGCGGGTAATCATATTGGTCAGATAAATATCACTGATGGCGCCTGCGCCGATCACACCAACTCTCATCTGTTTTCCCCCTCTGCCTTTTTCACCGCACTGCCCGCGGTTTTCCTGATTGTATCATACCGGTTCCCTCCGAATCAATTCCCGGCAGACGCTTTCCGTGATTTCCGTCAGGCACCGCCCGCTGAACGCTGTGAGGCCGGACATTCAAGGACTCAGAATGACCTACCGGCGTTCCCGGGAGATGCAGGCCAGGAAATCGGGCAGGACTCCTGTCTGCGCATGCCGGCCATTGCCGGACAGATTTTCATCGGGAACAGGGAGAAAATCTGTCCGGGTACATTGCAAACAGCCGTCCGGACGCGATACAATAATGTCAGCTTAGTTCTGTCACAAGGAGGTCATCCATGCTGAAGGATTTTGAAAAAAACAAGCCCGAGGAAAAAAGTGTGCTCTCTGCTGAAATCAAGGAGCTGCGGGCAAAGCTCATGGCCATGCAGGAGCCGCTGCGCGAAAAGAAACTGCCGATTCTGGTCCTGATTGAAGGATGGTCGGCCGCCGGCAAGGGCAGTCTCATCAAGGAACTGATCAGCGAACTGGATCCGCGCTTCTATCACGTCGAGTCCCCGGCCGTCGTGCCGGAGTCCGAGGCGCGGTATCCGTTCCTCTATCCCTTTGCCAATGCCATCCCGGAAAACGGATCCCTCACCTTCATGGATTCCGGCTGGATGGAAAGTCTTGTCCGTAAACTCATGCACCGCGAGATCACCGAAAAGGAGTACCGGCGCCGGGTCCGCCAGGTCAACGAGTTTGAGCGTCAGCTGCGGGACGGCGGCTATCTGGTGCTGAAACTGTTCCTGCACATCGACCAGGAGGAACAGAAGGAGCGTCTCAGTGCGCTGCTTTCCAATCCGGAAACCACGTGGCGGGTAACGGAGGAGGATATCTGGCAGCACAAAGAGTACAAGCATTTCCGGAATGCCTATGAGGAATTCATGGACAAAACCGGCGATACGATTCACTGGCATGTGCTGGATGCCAGCAGGAGGAAAACCACCCTGCGGGATGCGCTGCGCCTCCTGGTCCGCCAGACGGAAAAGGCGCTCGCAGAGGGCCGCTACGTCGGTTCCCCCTTTGATGAGGACTTCCCGCTGATCAAAATGCCGAAACTGGCGGACGTGGACCTGACGCCCACCATTTCCGACGAGGATTACAAGAAGGAACTGAAGCGTCTGCAGGACCGTCTCAGTGAACTGCACAACCTCATCTATCTCCACCGGATTCCTGTCGTCATCTGCTATGAAGGATGGGACGCCGCCGGCAAGGGCGGAAACATCCGCCGCGTTGCCTATCCGCTGGATCCCCGCGGCTTTGACGTGATGCCCATCGCGTCCCCCGAACCCCATGAGCTGAACCGGCAGTATCTGTGGCGGTTCTGGAAGCGGCTGCCCCGCACCGGACACATCTGCATCTTTGACCGGACCTGGTACGGACGGGTCATGGTCGAGCGTCTTGAGGGATTCTGCACAGAAAAAGACTGGAAGCGCGCCTACAATGAAATCAACGAATTTGAACGCGTCCTGACGGAATGGGGCGCTGTCGTCATCAAGTTCTGGATTCACATCGATCAGGATACACAGCTGGCCCGCTTTACGGACCGTCAGAATACACCGGAAAAACAGTGGAAAATTACCGATGAAGACTGGCGCAACCGTGAAAAGTGGCCGCAGTACGAAGTGGCTGTCAATGAAATGCTGGAGAAGACCAGCACTGAATTCGCCCCCTGGTACATCATCGAATCCAACGACAAGAAATATGCCCGGATCCGTACGCTCAAGATCATCGTCAAGGCCCTTGAAAAGGCCTGCGAGAATCATTTCGAACATACACTTGGATAAAGAAGACACCCTCCGGCAGGCCGGAGGGTGTCTGTTTATGCCTCGATCCAGGTAACCGGATTCCCGGTTCTGATCCGTTCCTCCCGTACCGGAAGCCCGTCCCGGCCGATGCCCAGAATCAGTCCTCCGGTAATCGTTTCATTTTCGCCAAGCCCCAGCTTTTCCATATAGGTCCGGACGGCAGGCCGGTCCGTGAGCCAGTGCAGCTGATTAATCCAGCACGAGCCCAGGTTCAGCGCATTGGCCGCAATCATCATGTTTTCCAGCACACAGGCGCTGTCCGCCAGCGCATTCCCGTATCCAATCCTGTTCGCCGTCACGATCAGCACCGGCGCATTGTAATGGAACACATAGGTCCCCTCTTTCGAGCGCCGGATGCTGTTCCGGAGGGACACATACATATCCGGCGTCTCCTCCATCCCGGCGAATTCCCTGCGGACCAGTTCCGAAAGCTCGGCCAGTCTGTCCGGATCAGTCATCACGATCAGAT
>CACXHF010000233.1 GCA_902767305.1 uncultured Eubacteriales bacterium | reverse complement strand
GCCCACGGCTTAGAAGGCCGTTGCTCTATCCAACTGAGCTACAGGCGCATGCTCTCTCCTGCGCTGCGACGTTCCCGCTGACAAGACGATATTATATCCATGTCCTTCTTTCCTGTCAACATATTTTTTAAACTTTTTGTTTTTTGTTCAATTTATCCATAATGAAAAAATAAAAATTGTTTGACTACAGGATAATAGTCCAAGTCAGAATCCGAGTACAATGTCCTCAGACCGTATACTCTTTCCCTCCACGGTCAGAACTGCTGCGGTCTTCCTCATTCCGGGAACAGATCCTGAAACTGCACCTGGGTTCAGAATAAATACTCCCTGTTCAAATGAACAGCAGCGGGTGTGTGTATGTCCAAAAAGTGCTGTATCGCATCCCAGAGAAATTGCAGTTCTACAGAGCATTTCCGTTCCCTGGCGGACACGATATAGGTGTCCATGTGTCAGAAATACCCTGCGCTCTTCCATTGGAACAATCAAATAATCCGGTTCCCGAGACAGAAGATCATTATTTCCTCTTACATGATACACTGGTGTCGTATTTTCTGCTTTCTTTAGCTTTCTCCTGAAGCATTCAATATCAGCAGTCATATCCCCAAGGAAAAAGATCAGATCAATCTGGTTCATCCGACTGTAGAGTTCCTCCATGGCGTTCATATCCCCATGGCTGTCCGAAAACACTGCAGCTCTCAACATTTCGGTACCTCTTTCCCGGAGAACAGATCTGTCTCATTTTTCAATGCTCTCAGTACCGCATCAATTCCCCTGCGTCTGTGGCTGATCGCATTCTTCATTTCGGGTCCGATTTCAGCAAACGTCTCTCCGGTTTCACAGCGAAAAAGAGGATCATATCCAAATCCGCCGTTTCCATGGTACTCTGTCAGTATTTCTCCCTCACAGGTTCCCCGACAGCAGATAATCGGTTTTCCGGGACGCAGAAGTGCAATGGCAGCCACATATCGGGCTGTACGTGGTTTCGGCACTCCCTCAAGGCGTTTCAGCAGAAGCTGATTATTGCTTTCATCATCTCCGTGGCTGCCGCTGTACCTTGCGCTGTAGATTCCCGGTTCTCCCCCAAGCGCATCCACTTCCAGTCCACTGTCATCTGCTATTGCCGGCAATCCCGTCTGTTTCATGACATATGCTGCCTTGAGAATAGCATTCTCCTCAAACGAACTGCCCGTTTCCTCTGCTTCCCCTGAAATACCAATATCATCCATGGAAAGAACCTCAAAGTAATTTCCGAGAATTTCACGAATCTCCCGGATCTTATTTTCATTTCGCGTTGCTGCAATCAGTTTTTCCATATATACTCATACCTTTCTTTCTGTGTTCGGGCCGATTATAGTACAGTTTTGCAGAATCTTGCAATGCCTTTTCCTTCATTATTCTCTGCTTTTTCCACGTTTCATCTTCTGCTTTCCTGCATCCATACATTCCGTTTCATCTGTGCACCTCAATGTTTTTCTGTTATAATAAGGTTCAGCTTCTGATACATAGCCCAACATAGTACGTGCCTGTCCTGTCAAAGCCCGGTACCAGACAATGCCTCTAACCTACAGAAGAGTCAGTCTGGCGATTTTGTCAATATGAAATTAAACAACAGAGATTCAAACAGATGAAACGGTTGTTTAAATAAGGAGGAATACATCATGCCAATGGACGGCATTTTGCTCGGTTTTGTTGCACGCGAGCTTCAGGCCAAACTCACAGAGGGACGCATCGACAAAATCATTCAGCCCGAAAGAGACGAGATCCATCTGCTTATTCGCGCTCAGGGGAAAAACCACCGTCTTATCATGAGTGCCTCTGCTAATTCTGCACGTGTTCATCTGACGCAGGAATCTCAGACCGCACCGATGGATCCGCCAATGTTTTGCATGTTGCTTCGGAAATATCTGGGTGGCGGCCGCATCCGGGAATTCCGTCAGATCGACGGCGACCGCATTCTCGAAATGGATGTCACTTCCCTCAGCGAGTTGGGAGATCCGGTTGTCCGCACGTTGGTCATTGAAATCATGGGCCGATATTCTAATATTATTCTGCTCACCGAAAGACGAACGGTTATCGATTCCGCACGACATGTCAATGAGACCCTATCCCGTGTCCGTCAGATCGAACCAGGCCTGCCTTACGAACAGCCTTCTTTGCAGGGCAAAATACCTCCGGATGTGCTTTCCCCGTCTGTTCTCCAAGATCGGCTCGCAAATATGGACTGTGGCCTTGCTCGGGCTATTTCAAAAGTAATTGCCGGTTTTTCCATCCAGGCGGCAGAGGAAGCCGTATGTGTACTTCATCTGAACCCCGAATTATCCCCCTCCAGCTATGACCTTGGCAAACTCTCGGAAGATCTCTGCAAATATGTCCGAGATCTTCCGTCTCGTGGTCCCTCCGTCGTTCTTTTTTCCGAATCCGGAACACCAAAGGATATTTATCCTTTTCCTCAGAAGCATCTCGACGGACAGCCGTTCAAATCCTGCCAGTCTCCAAGTGAAGCACTTGAGCTGTTCTATCGTGAACGAAACCTTCATGAACGTCTTCAGCAACATATATCCGGTATCACACATGTCATTCGAAACAACATAGAACGATGTGAAAAGAAGATAGCCATACAGGAGGATGCACTGCGAAATGCAGAACAGATGGACGAGTACAAGAAACGTGGCGAACTGATTCAGGGAAATCTATACCTCATCGAAAAAGGGACAAGCGTGGCAACAGTTCCTGATTACTACAGTGAAAACTGTGATCCTATTCAGATTCCGCTGGACGAATCTCTTTCTCCCGCCCAGAATGCGCAGCGCTACTTTAAACTGTATCAGAAAGCCCGCGGTGCCAAGCGTCTTGCTTCCGAACAGAAGCAAAAAGCTGAAAACGAACTTCTCTGGCTGTATCAGATGGAAGACGATCTTCGCAAGTGCTCCGATCTGCGTGGCGTAGAAGAATTACGGGAAATGCTGGTTACCTCCGGCTATATCCGCCGGAATGAAAACAAGGGCAATAAACGAAAAGAATCCCCCTCCCAGCCTATGCGTTTTCTGTCCTCTGACGGCATCGAAATCGAAGTCGGAAAGAATTCCATACAGAACGAATCCCTGACCATGCATGCTGACGGAAATGAGCTCTGGTTGCACGCACAGAAAATGCCCGGTTCTCATGTTATCGTCCATGCTGCTCAGGTTCCTGATTCGACCATCTCCGAAGCTGCCATGCTGGCCGCCTACTATTCTAAAGGTGTTCATTCCTCCGGCGTCCCTGTTGATATTACACTGCGGCGTTATATCAAAAAGCCCGGAGGTACACCTCCAGGTTTCGTAATTTATACACATCAGCGCACAGTATATATTACTCCAGATGAACAAAGTGTTCGAAAAATCACCTGTATCACCTCCTGAAAACTGAAAAGGCTGCAAAGTCCGGAATATCCCGACCTTGCAGCCTTGTTTTTTTATCAATAGAAACTGTTTTATCAATACCAGCGCTTAAAGACAGACTACATGTGCTGAAGCATTGGATCTCTTACATCTCTGGATCGATCCACTTCATACTGCGCTGTACAGCCTTATGCCATCCGGCCAGTTCACGCAATCGGTCCTCCTCTTTCATAAGAGGCTCCAGTTCCAGATCCTTCTGCCAGATTTTCTGAATATCATTCATGTCTTTATACAAACCTACTGCAAGACCGGCCATCAGTGCAGCCCCCAAAGCGGTCGTTTCAATAACGGCCGGACGAATTACACGACAATTCAGAATATCCGCCTGAAACTGCATCAGAAATTGGTTAGCACTGGCACCGCCGTCCACACGAAGCTCCTTCGGCACAGCGCCGCAGTCATGTGCCATTGCTTCTACCAGATCAGCCGACTGGAACGCAATAGACTCGAGTGCAGCCCGGACTATGTGTGCCCTTCCTGTTCCTCTCGTCAAGCCGACAATGGTACCGCGGCTGTACATATCCCAGTAAGGTGCGCCAAGACCGGTAAAGGTAGGAACAAGATAGACACCGCCATTGCTGCTGATAGAAGCAGCCACTGTCTCTGTCTCAGATGCACGTGTAATCAGATGCATTTCATCCCGAAGCCACTGCACTACCGCCCCGCCGATAAAAACACTGCCCTCAAGCGCATAGGTACATTTTCCGCCGATTCGCCACCCGATGGTAGTGATCAGTCCGTTTGCACTTCTGGATGGTTTGTCCCCTGTGTTCATCAGCAAGAAGCAGCCTGTTCCATACGTATTCTTCATCATCCCCGGACGGAAACACCCCTGTCCGAACAGCGCGCTGTGCTGATCGCCAGCAATCGCTGCCACCGGGATTTCGCATCCCAGAATGGTTGGATCCAACATTCCAATTACGCCAGAAGAATCCACTACCCGTGGCAGAATTGCCCTGGGAATATCCAATGCTTCGAGCATGGTATCATCCCAGTCATTTTTATGGATGTCAAAGAGCATGGTTCTCGCTGCATTGGTCGCGTCCGTTACATGCGGCCGTCCTTTGACAATATTCCACGTCAGGTAGGAATCCACGGTTCCGAAGCAGAGTTCACCGTTCTTTGCGCGTTCATAAAGATTCTCATGATCCAGAATCCATTTCAACTTCGTTCCCGAAAAATACGCATCAGGAACCAGACCGGTGACCTCACGGATATGTGATTCAAGTCCCTGGTCACAAAGTTGCTGGACCAGTCCAGCTGTTCTTCTGCATTGCCAGACGATAGCATTATATACCGGCATTCCGGTTTTCCTGTCCCAGACGATCGTCGTCTCACGCTGATTCGTAATGCCGATAGCCGCGATCTGTTCAGGCTGAACGCCACTCATCCGCACAACTTCTTTAAGAGAATCCAGCTGTGAGTCAAGAATAGCCTTAGGATCATGTTCTACCCAGCCCGGCTGAGGATAAATCTGTTCAAACTCATAGCTTTTCATGGCTATAATCCGCGCCTGAGCATCGAACAGAACTGCTCGAGAACTGGTCGTTCCCTGATCAAGGGCAATAATATACGGTCCCATAAACGCCTCCTATTTTTCAAAAAAGCCGTTGCATCCGCAACGGCTAAATAATTACTTGATATCCAGGAAATATAGCGCGCCGCCGGTCGTTCCTACAACAATACGATTCCCGTAAATTGCCGGAGAGGCCTGAATAGGCGACTGAAGGTTCTCAATCTTCAGTGTGTTTCCATTATAGCCGTCCATCAGACGAAGATTACCATTATCATCGCCAACAACGATGAAGCTGGTTCCAACCTGATTGTAGACAGCTACCGGAGAAGAAACAGATTCTGCATCCAGGATCTCGGTCCATACAGGCTTGCCAGTCGTCTTGTCAATTGCAAAGAGTACAGCACTATAAGTCTTACTTGCCACCTCAAGGCGATTAACATTAAAGATGACCAGATCGTTGATATCACCCTGACCTACAATCGGAGAAGCCATAAGTCCGGCGTAAATTCCCTTCTCGGCTGTCTTTGACTCAAACTTGCCCTTGTATTCGGTTTGATATTCCCAGATCAGATTACCACTGAGTGCATCCAACTTAAACAGAGAAACTGTCTGGCTCTTTCCGCTTTTATTAACGACATTTCCTGTATAGAGGAATACACCATCGGGAGTCTCTTCTATGGAAATTGCCGCCATAACGGAGTCACCCACATCTCTTGCCCAAACGCACTGCATGGTATTCATGTCAATGCACTGGACAGAGCCGGCCAAATCACCAAAGTAGGCATAATTACCATAAACTGATACACCTGCAGGAATTCCCTGTTTTGCATTCTTGAGCTTGGTCACATATCCATAACCCACATCTGTAGGAGAAAGGAAAATGTTTCCAGACATCGGATCAAACTGTGTTGACATTCCAATTGTATACAGCATGCCGTTGGCATCCGTATAAATCAGTGTGTCAGAATTCTTTTCGATCAATGCAGAAGAGCGGACACCGTGTTCTCTTCCTTCAGCCACCGTATTAAGGCTTGTAAGGAATGTAAGCATCTTCTGATTAATCAGGCTGTAGATGCGCAGACCTGAATTGACCTGGTAATTCTCTACCTTTTCAGAAGACTGTCCTACATACAGAATCGGATAACCATACGGATTAACAGAAGCCGTAACAGAGAGCGGCACTCCTACATTTATAGCCGAACGAGTCGCGTCCATTGAATCAAGATCCAGGAAATAGATCTTACCGTCCAAAGAAGGAACAATAACTTCTTTGAGACCTGTCTTGTTAATGTGATCCGCTGTGATGTTCATCATCGAACGAACATCCTTGTACCACTTCACGATAATCGGCTGCGAACCAAAGCCGAAGCCGGTCAGGGTTGCATCCTCTTCACCAAGCCGTGATGTACGGATAACTTTCAATGGTTGCAGTGTTCCTTCTCGTACATCGACAAAGCTGGCCGAAGCATTCTGCCTCTGTGGGCCTCCACGGAAAGTAAGAATACCGTTCATCTCCGAATACTCATTCGGATCTCCCATAGAAACGCTACCAAAGCGGGAGAAGGTATCAGACACCTCTCCATTCTGAGAAACAAAACTGCTCTTAATGACTTTTTCCGGAGATGTATCAATTCCGGCAGAAGCCATCAACGGCATATAGGGCATCGGAGTCGGCGTTGGCGTTGGCGTCGGCGTCGGTGTCGGCGTTGGCGTCGGTGTAGGTATTGGAGTCGGTGTTGGTGTCGGCGTCGGTGTTGGCGTCGGCGTCGGTGTTG
>CACXHF010000232.1 GCA_902767305.1 uncultured Eubacteriales bacterium | reverse complement strand
CGGGTACGGTTTTCGCCTGCCCCGTCCGCTTCCCCGTTCAGAAGCGGCGGCGTATAGGGCATTTCGATTACATCCGGCATATGGCAGGCAGCGCTGGCATCCAGGACGGCAGTCCGGATGCCTCCGTTTTCCACCACATCCAGTACCGTCGTGATCAGAAAGCCTGCGTTCAATGCAACGGCTTCCCCCGGTTCCAGATAAACCTGCAGCTTCCAGCGGTCCTGCGTACGACGGATCAGATTTTCCAGTTTCGGCAGATCGTAATCTTCCCGCGTAATGTGGTGTCCGCCTCCCATATTGAGCCATTTCAGCCGGGGCAGCACATCCGCAAAGCTTTTCTCCACCGCTTCAAGCGTCGTTTCCAGGGCATCCGCATTCTGCTCGCAGAGCGTATGGAAGTGCAGACCGTCCAGCAGGCCGGCCACCTCCTCCGTCATCTCCCGTTTCCAGACCTCCCGCGTCACCCCCAGGCGGCTTCCTCTTGCACAGGGATCATAAATGGCATGTCCCTCCTGGGTGGAGCACTCCGGATTAATCCGCAGTCCGACACTCTTTCCGCTGTCCTTTGCCTTTTTTCCGAACTGTTTCAGCTGGTTTACGGAATTGAACACAATATGGTCCGCATACCTGAGCAGCTCATCGAACTCGTCCTCCCGGTACGCAGCACAGAAGACGTGCACCTCTTTTCCCGGCATTTCCTCCGCGCCCAGCCTGGCCTCATACAGCCCGCTGGCCTCGGTTCCGGCTAGGAAAGGGGTCAGCAGAGGATAAAAATCATAGTTGGAAAAGGCTTTCTGGGCAAGCAGAATCCGACACCCGGTATTTTCCGCCACTGACGACAGAATCCTGCCGTTTTCCCTCAGCCGTTCTTCACTGATCACATAACACGGCGTACGAAGGGTGTCGAAGCAGGCCGGCACATTCAGGCCGGCAAGGCCTTTGAATACCTCCGCTCTTTCCATCAGTCCACCAGCACCGGATGATGATTTTCCCTGCGGGGCAGGCCGTACCGGTCGAGCGCATCCAGGAACGGATCCGGATCAAATTCCTCCACCGTATAGACGCCGGGTTTGCTCCACTTGCCTGTCAGCAGCATCATCGCCCCGCACATTGCCGGAACGCCTGTGGTGTAGCTGATGGCCTGGCTTTCCACCTCGCGGTAGCATTCCTGATGATCACAGACATTATAGATGTAGTAGGTTTTATTCTGGCCGTCCTTCCTGCCGGTAAAAATGCAGCCAATGTTCGTCTTCCCGTGAGTCCGCGGACCTAGGCTTGCCGGATCCGGCAGCAGCGCCTTCAGGAATTTGATCGGAACAAGCTCATGCCCCTCAAACAGAACCGGGGTCGTGGACAGCATTCCCACATTTTCCAGACAGCGCAGATGGGTCAGATAGCTCTGTCCGAAGGTCATAAAGAAGCGGATGCGCTTTGCCTCCGGGATATTCTTCGCCAGGGACTCAATCTCCTCATGATGCAGCAGGTACATATCCTTCATTCCCACTTCATCAAAATCATATTCCCGCTTGATGCTCATCGCCGGGATTTCCACCCATCTGCCGTTTTCCATATAGCTGCCCGGGGCAGATACTTCCCGCAGGTTGACTTCCGGATTGAAGTTGGTCGCGAAGGGATAGCCATGGTCACCGCCGTTGCAGTCCAGAATATCAATGGTCTCAATTTCATCAAACTCATGCTTTTTCGCATAGGCACAGTAAGCCTGCGTCACACCGGGATCAAAGCCGCATCCCAGCAGGGCGGTCAGGCCGGCCTGCTCGAACTTCTCCCGGTACGCCCACTGCCAGCTGTAGTCAAAATACGCAGAGAAGCCCTCCTCCTTGCAGCGCTTCTCATAGATTTTCCGCCACTCCGGATCGTCGGTATTTTCCGGTTCATAATTGGCAGTATCCATGTAGTTCACGCCGCAGGCCAGACAGGCGTCCATAATCGTCAGATCCTGATACGGCAGGGCGATGTTCATCACCAGATCCGGTCTGTATTCGCTGATCAGTTTCTTCAGCTGCTCCACATCATCCGCATCCACCTGAGCGGTCGTAATCTTTGTCTTCGTCTTTCCCGCCAGTTTCGCTGCCAGATCATCACACTTGCTCTTCGTCCGGCTGGCAATGCACATTTCTGTAAATACCTCGTCCGCCTGACAGCATTTCCGGATCGCCACACTGGCCACTCCACCGCATCCGATAACCAATACTCTGCTCATTTCTGTATCCTCCTGTTTTTTCTTACTGGCAGATGGCCAGCAGCATTTCCCGTACAATCTTGCAGGCCGCCGCCGTGGACGCACCGCTTGCATCCAGCATGGGGGCAAGTTCGTTCACGTCAGCACCCACAATATCAGCCCTGCTGATCGTCAGCACTGCTTCAAGCAGTTCCATAAAGCTGACACCACCTGCTTCAGGCGTTCCCGTCCCGCAGAAAAGAGCAGGATCCAGGCAGTCCAGGTCGACTGTCAGATAGACCGGAACCCGCTCCCGTTCCAGCGTCTGTGCCAGCTCCTTCAATCCGTCAAAACTGAATTTATGCATATCCGTATGCATTCTGGCAAAAGCAAACTCTGCCTTTTCCCCGCTGCGGATACAGAACTGATGGATTCTGCCGTCACCGGTCAGTTCATGACAGCGCCGCATCACGCACGCATGGCTCAGCTTTGCACCCAGGTAATCATCCCGCAGATCCGCATGGGCATCAAAATGAACGATATGAAGATCCGGATATTTTTCAGCAGCCGCACGGACTGCCCCCAGCGTCACCAGATGTTCCCCGCCGAGCAGGAACGGCTTTTTGCCGTCGGAGAGAATTTCCTGTGCCCTGTCCTCAATATCCCGCAGCGCCATCTCTGCTGAACCGAAGCAAAGCTCCAGATCTCCGGAATCAAACACGCAGATGTCGCTCAGATCTCTGTCCTGATAGGGACTGTATGTCTCCAGCCCGAAACTTTCATGCCGGATGGCCGAGGACCCAAAGCGTGCCCCTGGCCGGAAACTCGTCGTGGAATCAAATGGCGCTCCAAACAGGACTATCTGTGCACTTTCATAGTCTCCGTCACATCCGATAAAGGTCTCTGTATTCCGGTTCATGCCTCCACCTCCTCAAGCATCTTTTCCAGGTAAGCCGGCAGATAGAACGATCCGATGTGCAGTTTGGTTGTATAGTACTTTGTGCTCAAATGCAGGCTCTTCCAGTGTTCCTCATCAAAATCATCAATCGGATGATACTTTTTGCTTGCAAAGCCGAACAGCCAGTAACCCGCCGCATAAGTCGGAATATGCGCCTGATACACCCTGCTGATCGGGAAGGTATTCACGATCCGCTTGTGGCTTCGCTGCATGGCCTCCGCATCATGCTTATAAAACGGGCTTCCCTGCTGATTCACCATAATTCCGTCCTCATGAAGGGCGTTGTAACAGATGCCGTAAAACTCCCGGGTAAAATACCCTTCAGAGGGACCGAAGGGATCGTTTGAGTCCACAATAATCAGGTCATACTCGTCCGTACATCTCCGGATATACCGCAGGGCATTGTCAAAATAGATATGCACGCGGCTGTCATCCAGCTTGCATGCATTCTCCGGCAGGTACATGCGGCATGCTTCGATAACCTGTCCGTCCATTTCCACCAGGTCAATGCGTTCCACGGTATCGTAGCGCGTCAGTTCCTTGACTACGCCGCCATCCCCCGCACCGATGACCAGAACATCCTTTACATGTTTGTGCACGGACATGGGAATATGGGTGATCATCTCGTCGTAGATGAACTCATCCCGCTCTGTCAGCATCACATTCCCGTCCAGCGCCAGTACCCGGCCGAATTCCGGGGTGTCAAAGATGTCAATCTGCTGGTATTCGCTCCGGACAGAATACAGATGCCGGTTCACTCTCAGACTGTGCTTGACGTCCGGGGCATGGCATTCACTGAACCAGAGTTCCATGAAGTTTTCCCTCCTCCCTGATCACATTCACACGCTCAATCATCGGATCCTCCGGTCCTGTCACGGAGCAGCCTTTGGCCTTGGCGTAGACAATATAATCCAGAATTTCCCTTGTAATCCTTTCACCGGGAGCCAGAATGGGAATTCCCGGCGGATAGCACATCACAAACTCACTGCAGATAAAGCCCTCGCTCTCGCTGAGCGGCACGCTCTTCTTGTCCGCATAAAAAGCTTCCTGCGGGCTGTACACAACCTCCGGGGCAATGTATTCCTGGCTTAACAGTCCGTACGGATCCTTCATATACCGTCTCTTGATCTCTGCCAGGGCGCTCACCAGACGCTCCAGTTCCTGCATTCTGTCCCCGATGGACAGATAGGCCAGAATGTTTCCGATATCCCCGAATTCGATCTGAATATCATATTCATCCCGCAGAATGTCATAGACTTCAATCCCCGCCAGACCGATATCCCGCGTATGGATGCTCAGCTTTGTCGGATCAAAATCGAAGATGGAATCCCCGTTGATCAGCTCACGTCCATAGGCATAGTATCCGCCTACCGCGTTGATCTCTTCCCGGGCATACTCTGCCATCTCAATCACCTTGCGGAAAACCGTCTTCCCGCGCCGGGCAAGATTCCGGCGGCTGATATCCAGACTGGACATCAGCAGGTAGCTGCCGGAGGTCGTCTGGGTCAGGTTGATAATCTGCCGCACATGCCCCGCATTCACCCGTTCTCCGGTCAGCAGCAGGCTTGACTGAGTCAGGCTTCCGCCGCTCTTGTGCATGGAAACCGCAGCCATGTCCGCTCCTGCCCCCATTGCGCTTACCGGCATCCCGTCGCCAAAGTAGAAGTGTGTTCCGTGGGCTTCATCCGCCAGGCACAGCATTCCTGCTTCATGTGCCAGCTTCACAATGGTCCGCAGGTCACTGCAGACGCCATAGTAGGTAGGGTTGTTGACCAGAACCGCTACCGCGTCCGGATTCTCCTGGATGGCTCTGCGTACCTGATCCACCCTCATGCCCAGAGAGATTCCCAGTTTTCTGTCCACCTCGGGATTCACATACACCGGCACTGCGCCGCACAGCACCAGTGCATTGATGACGCTCCTGTGCACATTCCGGGGCAGAATGATCTTTTCCCCCCGCTTGCAGCAGGAAAGCACCATACTCTGCACAGAACTGGTCGTTCCGCCAACCATCAAAAAGGCATTGGCCGCACCAAAGGCATCCGCTGCCAGAATCTCCGCCTCCCGGATCACAGAAACAGGGTGACACAGATTGTCCAGCGGTTTCATGCTGTTTACATCCACGCCCACACATTTTTCCCCAAGAAACGCGGTCAGTTCCGGATTGCCTTTCCCGTGCTTGTGGCCCGGCACATCAAACGGCACCACCCGCATCTCCCGAAAGCGCTCCAGCGCCTCATAGATTGGCGCCCTGGACTGGTCACACATGTACTTTCCCATACTTCACCTCAAAAAAAAGCGCAAGCTGTAATCACACAACTTGCGCTTTATCCACATACAGTCCTTTTCTGTACCATCCGGGCAGCAGAAATGCCTCCCGGCGCCGGCAAAGAGGAATGGGACAGATAATCCGTGGTGTTCGGCTTACAGAGTCTATATAGCAATACTTACTTTTACTACTCTTATTGACCATTTCACAAGTTTGCGTGAATCACGCATTTCGGTTATAAAGTAACCAACTTATAAAACTGAGCTTTTAACTCAATCAATAGAGCGGAAACCGCTCATCGGCAGTGGACCCGGCTGTCCGTATGGCCT
>CACXHF010000231.1 GCA_902767305.1 uncultured Eubacteriales bacterium | reverse complement strand
TGGATGGTGAGACGACCATCGGGAATTATCTTTCCATGGCCAATCTGCAGGAATACCTGTATCCGGAAAACTATAACAAGGTCCGTTTTCTTGAAAATCATGATATTCCGCGGATTGCCTCGCTGGTCGGTTTCCGGAACGATCTTCTGAATCATATGGCGATGATCTATTTCCTCAAAGGCGCCACCATGCTCTATGCAGGACAGGAGTTCGGAATGGCGCACAGGACCGATCTTTTTGACCGCGATCCCATTGACCGCACCGGAGAGGATTACAGCGTCATGTATGCACGCCTGGGACAGATCAAGAAGGAATGGCTGAGCCCTGAGGACCGCTGCATCTGTACCTGGGACAACCGACTGTCCTTTGCCGTGATCCGGCGTACCTCGGCCGGCATCATCCGCGCGGGTATTTTTGCACTGACCTCTGAAACCGGCACTGCGAAGGTGGATTTTCCGGATGGCAGGTACATCAATGCATTTGACGGAAAGCCGGTCAGCGTCAGCAGGGGAACCGTGAATGTCGAGGGCAGTCCCGTCATCCTTTCAACGGCTCATCCGTATCGGGCGGAGAATGAGAAGGATGAAGCGGACGGCGCAGGGACTCTGTTGTCTGCCGGGCACTGAAGAATCGGACATTTTTGGCTGTTCTGCCAGATTAATGCGGTGAATTTGTCCTATTCGCAAATTGCCAAGTCTGTTCAAATGTGATAGAATCAAAGAGACCGGTGAGTTCCTGGACGCTCAGGACTGGAATCACCCGGGTTTTTCTCTGTTTTCCGATACGGGCTGCGGACAGTCCTGCGGCTTTATTACCGGAACGGGGCAAACAAGAAAACGGAGGCATATACATGAGTTATGTAATCAGCTGCTGCTCGACAGCGGACATGAATGAGGATTACTTCATTCAGCGTGACATTCATTATATTTGTTTTCATTATGAACTGAACGGGAAACAGTATCCGGATGATCTTGGGAAAAGCATGCCTTTTCAGGCATTCTACAGAGCCATGACCCAGGGCGCAGAAACCAAAACGTCACAGGTGAATGCGGATGAGTTTATCAGTTACTTTACGCCGTTTCTTAAGGAAGGAAAAGATATCCTTCATTTAACGCTTTCCAGCGGCATTTCTGGGGTTTACAATTCTGCCATGCTTGCGAAGGAAACACTGGAGGAGCAGTTCCCGGACCGGAAAATCTACATCGTCGATTCGCTGGCAGCATCCTCCGGTTTTGGACTTCTGGTCGACGGAGCGGCGGACCGCCGCGACGAAGGGAAGAGCATTGATGAGGTTCGTGTCTGGGTTGAGGAAAACAAACTTAAGCTGCATCACTGGTTCTTCTCCACAGATCTGACTTTCTATGTGAAGGGCGGACGTGTTTCGAAAACGGCCGGATTTATCGGGACCATGCTTAATCTGTGCCCGCTCCTGAATGTCAATAATGCCGGACGCCTGATTGTACGGGAAAAAATTCGTACCAAGAGAAAAGTGATTGCCAGAATTGAAGAGATGATGCGGCTGCATGCGAGGGACGGCCTGAATTACAATGGAAAATGCTTTATCTCCAATTCCGCATGTGAAGGGGATGCAAGAGCGGTTGCCGACCTTGTGGAACGGGATTTCCCGAATCTTAACGGTAAAGTCGTGATCAACTCGATCGGCACGACGATCGGAAGTCATACCGGTCCCGGAACCGTTGCACTGTTCTTCTGGGGAGATACAAGAACGGAATAAATCAGATGCCTCTGCCTTTGGGCAGAGGCATTTTCATAGAGTGGTGATCAGCAGGCGGCAGCCGAATTTGAAACGGGAATTGACCGTAAATACAAGGCATGCTATAATACCTTGACCAAATGAACGGGGCGGCCCGGCGGAAATGAAAACTTGCCCTGAGGAGGCGGGAAAAACGGAAATATCGTTGATGGACGGCCGGCCGGCGGATGAAAAGGGCCGGTCAGAGCGGGAAATAAAGGTATACGATACACTGGATGCACTGGGAATTCTGTATCAGCGGACAGATCATGAACCGGCGGCAGATATGGAAGCCTGTCTGCAGATTGACGCGGTGCTTGGGATAACGATCTGCAAGAACCTGTTTCTTTGCAACCGTCAGCAGACGGCATTTTATCTCCTCATGATGCCCGGGAACAAGGTGTTCAAGACCAAAGAGCTTTCCTCTCAGATTCATTCTGCCAGACTCTCTTTCGGCAGCCCTGAGCAGATGGAGCAGCTTCTTGGAACGACGCCCGGCAGTGCGTCCGTCATGGGAATGATCTTCGATACGGAAAAGAAGGTCAGTCTGCTCATTGATGAGGACGTGCTTCGGGAACCGTATATCGGCTGTCATCCCTGTGTCAATACCAGCAGTCTGAAAATCCGTACGTCAGATATTCTGGAACGCTTCCTGCCGTATACCGGCCATGTTCCTCAGATGGTGCATCTGGTAGGGGAGTGAGGGCGTCTATGGGAAAGCGTCAGCGCGCCATTGTCTATATGGTCCTGTGGATGATTCTGATTTTCGCCTTTTCTTCGTTTCAGGGAGATGAGTCAGCACTGCAGAGCGGAAGGATTGTCCGGTTTGTTCTCGGAATTGTCCGGATGTTCTTCGGCGAGGGAGCTGTACAGGTGCTCGTGGATGCGGGAATTGAATTCTACATCCGAAAAACGGCGCACTTTACCGAGTATGCGGTACTGGCCTTCCTGACTGCACGGGCGATGCGGCTGAATGGATTTCGATACTGGGCTGTCGCTGCACCGCTTTTCAGCGCACTGTATGCCTCTACGGATGAATTTCATCAGTCATTTGTTCCGGGACGGGGCATGGAACTGAGGGATGTCGGCATTGACAGCTGCGGAGCAATTTCCGGCGTTCTGCTGTATCTGATGGCGCTGATGGTTCTGAAACGGGTGAGAAGGGCATGAACCGAGACAGCCGGAGCAGGCTCTTTTTTATGCCGGCGGTTCTGTGGATGCTCCTCATCTTCTTCTTTTCTGCCATGCCGGAGAAGGTCTCTGAGGAGCAGAGCGACTACGTTTCTCTGAAGCTGCAGCGGATCATTTTCCAGACCCTGTCCGGTGACGGAGAGGGAGCACTGGAGGAATGGGAAGAGCTGGACGAGGGAATGCCGCTTTTTTCCGTTCGAAAAGCAGCCCATATTTTTGAGTATGCGGTGCTGTGCGTGTTTCTTTATATCGGTCTGGCAGGCAGACGCCGGGCAAGGATACGATCCCTCGTATGGACGGTTGTCTATGCCTGCACGGACGAGATACATCAGCTGTTTGTTCCGGGGCGTGCCGGTATGCTGGTGGATGTGACCATCGACAGCTTTGGTGCACTTGCAGGCTTTGTCCTGCTGCTGGCGGCAGGCGGTCTGATTTACAGGGGCAGGTGCCGGCTGATGGACAGATTACAGGAGAGGAGCGGCAGAGATGATTGACTATGCCCGTGTTGAGCATCTGGTCCGTCAGGCCGGACAGATGATTCTCGATGCACATGTGACATCGGAACAGGTTCATACCAAAAAATCCAAAACCGACTTTGTAACGGATTACGATCTTCGAATCCAGCAGTATCTGATTGAAAACCTGAGGCCGCTGGTGCCGGAGGCCGTTTTTTTCGGTGAGGAGAAAACAGCAGGGAACGACGGCCGGAGCTGTGAAAAGGGATTCTGTTTTTACCTGGATCCCATCGATGGAACAACCAATTTTGTGTTTGGCTATCATCACAGCTGCGTATCCGTAGGTATTGCTCTCGACGGGCGGATCATAGCCGGATTTGTGTTCAATCCGTACAACAATGAAATGTACCGGGCGGTCCGCGGGCAGGGAGCTTATCTCAATGACCGGCGTCTCTGGACGGAAAACCGGAAGCTGGGGGAGGGAATCCTTGCGTTCGGCGGACCGATAGAAGCGGAAAATGAAGGTCTGTTCTTTGAAATCCTCCGGGTACTTTACAGGAAAACGGGCACGATCCGCAGCGGGGGCAGCGCGGCAATTGATCTTTGCAGGGTTGCCTCGGGCAGCAACGTTTGTTATCTGCAGGACCGGCTTTCTCCGTATGACTATGCAGCGGCTTCCGTTATCGTGGAGGAGGCCGGCGGTGTGATTACGCAGGAAGACGGGAGTGCGGTATCGCTTGAGCACAACTGCTCCGTGTTTGCCGGTGCTCAGGCTGCCTATGCGGAGATGAGCGAGATCGTGCGGGGCATTGTGAACAAAAAATAGGCGGTGCTTTGCACCGCCTGTCAGAGGCCGAGGAGAGTACGTTCCACCCAGACCGCAGGGCGAACCGCAATGGTTCCGGCTTTTACCGCGTGACTTTCAACGACGCCGGACCAGGAGACGCAGCATGCATGCTTTTCATCCACACCGGGAGAGCGCAGCCAGTAAAGGGTTGCCCCGTCGTAGTCGGATGCAAAAGCAGTTGTTCCCGGTTTGGCAGATGGATCCGGCGGGGTCAGAAGGCCTGCTTTCCGGTCTCTGAGTATAGGAATGAGCGATTCAAGTTCGCTCCGGCTCAGCACAAAAACGGTATCGACCGTATCATTCCCGCCTGCGGTTCCGTATGTGGTCGGGTTCGTAAGGGTGACAGGGAGGATGGCGCCGGCTTCACTGCCTGTAAAGGCGGAAAGGTAAAAGGTTTCAGACAGCCATTTCCGCAGGGAGCAGGTTTCCCAGGTCACCGCCTTGTTTTCCTCGTGATACGGCTGTGCGGAGAGGCAGCGGTCCATCAGAAGCAGAGCTTTTGTTCCGTCCTCTGCGAGAATATGCCAGGTAAGAGCCTGCCCTTCCCACTGTCCCAGGGTGATGGCTGAACCGGCTGCCGTCTGGGCATTGGCTGTGGCGCAGAGGAAGAGAAGGGACAGTATACACAGGAGGGAGTAGATGCATCTGCTTGTTTTCATAGCGGAGAACTCCTTTTAATCAGTTTCAGCATGCCGGAACGGCGGCTCCATTTGGAGAGGGGGTGTTCCGGCACATGTGAGTGTAACACTTTTTCAGGAGAAATGTAAACCGGTTTTGTCAAAATGCAGTCAGGGAAATTTTAACCCGCCCTGTCTGCTTTGAATCAGAATAGAAAAGGAAATAGGATTTATGCTCTTCAATTCGTACCAGTTTCTTGTTTTTTTCCCGATAGTCACGCTGGTCTATTTTCTGATACCTCGGAAAATCCGCTGGGCGTGGCTGCTTGTCATGAGCTACTATTTTTATATGAACTGGCACGCGGAGTACGCGCTTCTGATGGCAGCAAGTACTGTTGTGACCTGGGTAGCAGCTCTGGCCGTCACGCGTTTCAAAGAGGTGCGCACAAGGAAGATTATCCTGGCACTTGGAATTATTGCCAATGTGGGCATGCTGGGGTATTTCAAGTATACAGGATTTTTCCTGGATATTCTGCAGCGCATTTCGAACTTCCTGCATCTGCAGTGGCAGGCGCCGAAAGTATCGATTCTGCTGCCGGTCGGCATTTCCTTCTTCGTCTTCCAGGCACTGGGATACATGATTGATGTATACCGGGGAAAGACAGAGGTTGAAAGGAATATTTTCAAGTATGCACTGTTCGTCAGCTTCTTTCCGCAGCTGGTTGCAGGACCGATTGAACGCAGCGGAAACCTGCTGCGTCAGGTGAGTGAACCCCACGACTTTGATGCCAAGCGGGTTCGTGACGGTCTCCTGATCATGATGCTGGGCTTTTTTGAGAAAGTTGTGATCGCGGACCGCGCCTGCGTATATGCGGATGCGATCTTCAACAACTGGATTGCGGCATCCGGAAAGCAGATTGCACTGGCTACTGTTGTCTTCTCCATTCAGGATCTGGGCGACTTCGGCGGTTACAGTCATATTGCCATTGGCGCGGCATGGGTGCTGGGCATCAAGCTCATGACCAACTTCAGGCAGCCATATTTCGCCATTTCCGTTAAGGATTTCTGGGCAAGGTGGCATGTGAGTCTTGGCAGCTGGTTCAGAGACTATATTTATTTCCCGCTGGGCGGCGGCCGTGTTTCACCAAGGCGGAAGGCGTTCAATACCATGGTGGTATACACGGTATCAGGTCTGTGGCATGGTGCTGCACTCAAGTATGTGGCGTGGGGCATGCTCAACGGTGCCCTGCAGGTCGTTGAAGGCTTTTTCCCGGTGCCGAAAATCAAGCATCCAAGGCTGCATCGGATCTGGGATACGGCAAGGACGGATTTCCTGATTGCCATCACGATGCTGATTTTCCGGGCAAACTCCATGGGCGGTGCCGTGGGGATGCTCGGGCGGATTGTGACAGACTGGAATGCACAGCCTCTTGATACAGGGTTTACGGTTCTGCAGGCGGTTTTCCTTTCCATCTGTATTGTCATTCTGTTTACCTTTGAGGTTATCCACGAGAAGAAGATGACAGTAACACAGCTGACGGATCGTTTTCCGTTCCCGGTACGCGGGGCACTGTATCTGCTGGCGGTAATGACGATCGTCATCTTTGGTGTCTGGGGTCCGGGATACAGCGCACAGGCGTTTATCTATTTCCAGTTTTAAGGAGGGAAAAAAGAAATGTCAAGGAAAAGTATTGTCGCCCTCCTGATCTGGATTGCCTGCCTGATTCTCTGCCTGTTTCTGGCCAGCCGCTTCTTTATGCGTCCTGACAGCAATCTCAAGTATGAACGTTTTTTCAAAGAAGATGAAAAGACGCAGCCCTTTGATGTCTTTCTGATGGGTACCAGCCACGTCTTTGACGGAGTCTACCCCATGCAGCTCTATCGCGATCATGGTATTGCGAGTTACAATATTGCCAATTCTTCTGAGCTCATTGATTTCACGGAATGGACGCTTCGTCTGGCCATGCAGTTTCACCGGCCGAAAATGGTGATCCTGGATGTGTACTATATGGACCGTGATCTGACTAATGAATGGGCATACTCTTACCGGCATCTGTTTATGGATGCCATGCCGCTTAATCTGCTCAAGATTCAGGCAGTGACAAAGACCATGGACAAGGGGTACTGGGACGAGTTTCTGGTTCCCTTCACCCTCTATCATGGCCGCTGGGAAGAAATGATTGCCGGTACAGTGGAACTGACAATGAATTCGGTTCCCTGCATGATGGGAGCAGAAATGCGCATTGACCGGGTTCCGTCCTATCATTTTGTCCGTACAACGGATATGAATCTTGAGGAAATGCCCGGAAGAGATGCGATCCGGCGGATTGCCAAAATCTGCAGGGACGAGGGAATCGAGCTCATCCTGACGGCGATTCCCAGTGCGGCCAGCTATGAGGAACAGTGCAACATGAACAGCTGTGCTGTTCTCGCAGAGGAACTTGGTGTTCCGTTTATCAATATGTTTGATGTTCCGGATCTGGTCAATATGGAAACGGATCTGTACGACGGCATTTCCCATCTGAACCCGGATGGTGCTGTAAAGGTAACGGCCTATCTGGGTGCATGGCTTGAGGAGCACTGCAATCTGCCGGACCGTCGCAAAGATCCGGCATATGCTTCCTGGAATGATACGCTGGCGGAATATGAAGCGTATTATCAGGAAAACTGGGCGTCGATGAGCCTTCTTGAGAAGTGAGGGGGAAATCATGGAACGGGTATATGCAGCGGCCTTTGGACGCTCTGCTATCGGAAAATACCTGGGAACACTTGCCGGATGTGATCCGGTGGATGTCTGCCGGCAGGTAATTCAGGCTTCTTTTTCAAAGGAAATGCTCGAGGATGTCCGGGAGGTCATTCTCGGCGCCGTTCTGACAGCCGGAATGGGGCAGGGACCTGCCCGCCGGATTGCACTGGCATCCGGTATTCCGACAGAGGTTCCTGCACATCTTGTCAGCATGGTCTGCGGATCCGGCATGCAGGCCATCCGTTCGGCACTCATGTCCATCCGATGTGAGGGCGGAGCAGTGTTGTGCGGCGGTTTTGAGTTTATGAGCAATGCACCGTATGTGGCAGATGGCCGCATGCGGCAGGGAACACGAATGGGAAATCTTACCCTTGAGGATCTCATGCTCCGGGACGGACTTGAGGATGCCATGTCCGGGGTTCATATGGGTGTGACCGCAGAAAACATTGCCAGGCACTGCGGGATTTCCCGTGAGGAGCAGGACAGGTATGCCTACGAGACCAATCAGCGGGCGATCCGCGCAGTGGACGCAGGCTGCTTTGATCCGGAGATCCGTCCGGTAGAGGTGCGGCAGGGAAAAAATCAGATTGTGTTTTCCCGTGACGAGTTTCCCAACCGGACCTCGACACAGGAAAAACTGGCGCGGCTTCGCCCGGCTTTCCAGAAGGACGGGACGGTCACGGCAGGAAACAGTTCAGGTCTGAATGACGGCTGCGCATTTCTGATCCTTGCGGATCAGGACTGGTGCCGCAGACATGGAATTGAGCCGGAGTTTGAGATTGCTGAGGTGACGGCAGTTGGATGTGTTCCGGACCTGATGGGGCTCGGACCTGTCGGAGCGGTAAGTGAACTCCTCCGACGCACCGGTGTTTCACCTGAGCAGATCGGTTCTATGGAACTGAATGAGGCGTTTGCTGCTCAGGCTCTGGGTTGTGTGCATCAGCTGGCAGAAAAATGGAAATGCAAACCGGAGGCAATTCTCAGCAGGACGAATCTCTGGGGTTCCGGAATCGGTCTTGGTCATCCGCTGGGGATGAGCGGTGCCCGTCTGCCAATCACCCTGATGAGCCGGATGCGTGCTGAGAATACGGACACAGGCGTGGCCAGTCTCTGTGTAGGCGGCGGAATGGGCCTGGCGGCACTGATCCGCCGGGTACAGCTGTGAGATTCCAGAGAAAACGGAGGGAGCACATTCCCTTTATCCGAAAGGGCATACAGGACGCCTGGGAATGATGCTTGTACAGAACAGGCGGAAATTTTCCGAAGGCACTTGAAACGGATAATCGAAACGATTAAGATATAGCGCGGTTCAGTCGTAACCGGAGCTTATCGAGGTTTTGCGTCTGCTGGCGGGAAACCGGATATAATAGAGGAGGCATTTGCCAAATGGAAAGAACATATGCATCACAGGTTCGTGATGCGGAGCAGATTAAGGTTCAGGGATTTGTGGAGAGCATCCGCAACAAGAAGAAGATGGCCTTCATTGTTCTCAAGGATATCACCGGCAAGGTACAGGTGACGGTGGAAAAGGGAGAAAATGAAGCACTGGATGCAGCTGTTGATTCAATTACCCTGGATTCAGTCATTACCGTCATTGGAAAAGCGGTCGAGAATGAGTATGTAAAGCTTGGCGGAGTTGAGGTTCTTGCAAGGGAAATCATCCTTGAATCCGTGGCGGCGCCGCTGCCGATTGACCGTGAGGAAATGAAGGGACATGAACGTTCATCGATTGATCAGCGTATTGACTATCGCTGGATCGATCTGAGGACAGAGAAGAATCAGGTTCTTTTCAAGACACAGACGGTTCTGGTGAATGCAATGCGTTCTTTCCTGCTGAACCGCGGTTTTATGGAGATTCACACACCCAAACTGATCGGTGCAGCTTCTGAATCAGGTGCGGATGTATTCGAAGTCAAGTATTTTGACCGCAAAGCATACCTGGCACAGAGCCCGCAGTTCTACAAGCAGATGGCAATGGCAGCCGGCTTCGAGCGCATTTTTGAAGTCGGACCGGTTTTCCGTGCGGAGAAGTCCTTTACCAACAAGCATACTACCGAGTTTACGGGATTTGACCTCGAGTTCTCCTATATTGACAGTTACAGAGATGTCATGAAGATGGAGGAGGAACTTCTGACCTATGCACTGGGTGAGATCCGGGATAAATGCGGCGAGGACATCAAACGGGTTTACGGACTCGATGTGGTAGTTCCGGACAAGCCTTTCCCGATCGTGAAACTGGCAGATCTGTATGCCGGTCTTGAGGCCGATTACGGCTATAAGGTGCCTGAGGAGGAGAAAGGCGATCTGACGACAGAAGCAGAGCATCTTTCCTATGAATGGGTGCAGAAGCATTTTGACAGTGAGTTCCTGTTCGTTACGGACTATGATGCGGCCAAGCGTGCGTTCTATCACATGCGGGATGAGAATGGTGTGCCCCAGGGCTATGATCTGATCTGGCGCGGGTGTGAGATCACGACAGGAGCCCAGCGCGAGCATCGTTATGATGTGCTGAAGGCTCAGTGCGATGAGAAGGGCCTGACGGATGATGTCAAGTTCTATCTTGAGTTCTTCAAGTATGGATGCCCGCCTCATGGCGGCTTTGGCCTTGGCGTAGATCGTCTGACCATGCTGATTCTGGGCTTGACCATTAAGGAAGCCATGTTCATCTTCCGTGGTCCGAATCGTCTGAATCCGTAAATCTGATTTGCTGCAGCATTCCGGGCTGAATTCCCGGGGTGCTGCTTTTTTGACAGATGACGGGATTCACGGATCATTAATGCGGTGTTTTTCAGAAGGAGGGACAGCATGATCATAAATACAGGGCAGCGTACGGACATCCCGGCTTTTTACGCGGAATGGTTCTGCAACCGACTGCGGGAGGGGACTGTCCTGGTGCGCAATCCATACAATCCGCAACTGATTACCCGCTATCGTCTCTCACCGGATGTTGTTGATGTGATCGGCATGTGTACCAAGAATCCCGCTCCCATGCTGCAGCACCTGGATCTGTTAAAACCGTTCGGGCACTACTGGTATGTGACGATTACGCCTTACGGCCGGGAAATCGAACCTCATGTGCCCGGAAAGCGGCAGGTTCTTGACAGCTTCCGGCGATTGTCAGAACAGATTGGACCGGAACGGATTGGCTGGAGGTATGATCCGGTATTTATCAGTGAAACATATTCTGTAGAGCGGCATATCCGGGCATTTGCTTATATGGCAGAGGCACTTGCCGGTTATACAAAGACCGTGGTGATCAGCTTCATTGATCTGTATGAAAAAACAAAGAAGAATTTTCCGGAGGTACGAACTGTGCGGCGGGAGGATCGTCTTCTGCTGGGAAAGGCCTTTATTGAAATTGCCGGAGAAGCCGGGATGACGGTTCGTCCCTGCGCAGAGGGAAATGAACTGGCAGAATTTGGCGCTGACTGCAGTGGATGCATGACGGTTGCCATGTATGAAAAGGCCTTGGGTCAGCGTCTGAAGGTACCCAAACAGCCCGGTGCCCGAAAGGAATGTGCATGCTATCTCGGCGGGGATATCGGAGCATACAATTCCTGTGGACATCTGTGCAGA
>CACXHF010000230.1 GCA_902767305.1 uncultured Eubacteriales bacterium | reverse complement strand
TTTCACCCAGCGGAATCTCTTTTAATCAGTTCTGGGAGATTACGGTAATTGAGAATGAGAAACAATATGAAGGAAGCGCGAAGGTCATTATTCCGTATCCGGATAATCTGAACCAGTCAAGTGCGCAGAGGGCCTATATTACGATTGAACATATTCTTCTGAATGCAGACGGTTCTGTCAGGGGAAGTGTCGTATACTCAAACGATCCGTCGATCAACAGCAAAAAAGAGATACGGCTGCTTCCTGCCGGTGTTGAGATAGATGTTGACAGCTTCAGTCCATTCCTGGTGAAAAGTGCGCCGGTTCCTGAACATCCGGTAAATGTTCCCCAGACGGGTGATACCACTCCCATTTTTGGGCTCCTGCTTGTCTTTTCAGGTGCTTTTGCCGTTCTCATACTTCTGAGAAACAGAATGGGCAGAAAGGAATACTGAGATCTTCTGAAGAAGTTCCGGGCGACTGGAACTTCTTTTGTTTATCTCACAGCGGAACAAGGAGGGTTATATGAACGCACAAAAACCCGTGATCAACAGAATCGAGCGCCTGCAGAATGGGCTCTCAACGGTGATTGCTGCATTTATGCTCTGCCTGCTGCCATTACGGTTTAACAACGGGTACAGGGATATCAATACCATCAAGGCAGATACGCTGATCCGGTGGATGCCGGTCCTGGGCGGACTGTATCTGCTCTCCTGCATTCTGAACCGGAAATGGCCGTATCACCGTCTCAAAGAGCGCAAAGGTCCGCTTCTGCTCCTGGGCTTCCTGCTGCTGGCCTTGATTCTCTCAGCTGCAAGAACCGGTTTCAGTCCATTCGTAGTCTGGGGAATCCGCGGCAGATATGCAGGCCTTTATTTTCTTGTCTGCTGCATCATCGGCTGTTTCTGTCTGGCAACCGGAAAATGTTATGACGGAGTGATTCAGGTTCTCCTGGCTCTTTCCGGAGCCGTGATTGCAGCCGTCGGTTTTCTGAACATTCTTGGATATGATCCGCTGCGCTTTTATGCAGACGTTCCGCAGGAACAGCGTCTGACGTTTCTCTCGACCATTGGCAATATCAATTCCTTTGGGTGCGGTCTGCTTTTCAGCCTTTCAGCAGCGGCGTTCATGTTTGTTTCCGGGCGGCATCCCATACTGGGAGGGTGCCTGTCTGCAGTTATCGGTCTTGGCATCTGCTGCTCCATAACGGATACAGCGCTGATCGGACTGCTCTGCTCCGGACTGATTCTGCTCTACAGAGTCTGGGGCAGCAGAAAAGCCATGGAGCGGGCGCTTCTCTATACCCTGGGATGCATCCTGCTTGTCCCGATAACCCGGAACCTGATCATCCATGGCAGCCTTCTGTATGTGGAGTTCCCCGGTCTGTATGCGTTCATTGCCCAGAAATATATCTGTCTGCCGCTGGCTTTGCTTGCCGGCATCGCCTGTGTGTATGTGCACAGGATCTCCAGTCTCCCTGCACGTCCCCGTCTGTGGATCGTCCTCGTGTTCATTCTCGTGATTGCTCTGCTGATTCTGTGTGCAGGGATGGGAATCGGACACCTGAACTATAATGGAGAATCACTGGAGGAAGGGGAGCAGGCAGAACTCAACCTGTTCAGACTCTGGGGCGGGCGTGGTTTCATCTATTATGCCTGCCTGCGCTGCTATCTGGATTATCCCTGGCAGATGAAACTGTTTGGATGCGGGATCGATTCCCTTGAGCCCGTACTGGAACCCTACCTGGTTTATCGGGGCGAAAGATTCCTTCGGCCGGGGGATTACCTGAATGATGCGCACTGCCAGCCGCTGCACTATCTCCTGACCTGCGGTTTTCTGGGCTTTGCTGCCTTCACGGGTTTCTATGCCGCAGCCATTCTTCTTCTCCTGAGACAAAGAAAAAACGGAGCGTATTCAGATGCCTTCCTGCTCGCTCTTCTTCTGTATCTGCCCACTTTTCTTCTGAATACTGCACAGCCGATTATGCTGATTCTTTTCTTTGGAGCTGCCGGCCTTGGCATTTCAGCTGTCGAGGAGACCCGCTGTACCGGCGGGAAACTGTCCTGAATCCTCTAAGCGCTGCAAAGACAGATGGCATGAACAGAATGCTTATCTGCGGGCAATGGCTTCTGTCCGATGCCGGCATCCGCTGAAACAGCTGACCGGACAGGGCATCATCATGGATCTCCCTGGCCTTCTCTGTCCTCCGGGATAACAATGGCTGCTTGGAATGACGCCCTCTGAGCCGCGCAGAAAGATACGTGCATCCCTGTTTTCCGGATGAAGGGACACATGGGAATTACAGAAATGGAAGACCGTTCGGTTCAGGGGAGGAAAAACCAGGAACACGGAGACGGCTAAAAAAGCCAGATAATGAACTGGCAGGGAATAAACGGCTGTAATTTTCCGGTTGAATGACAGATATACAAAGGGCTTCCGGACAATTGCAGCTGCAAATCCACCCGGGAATCCAGGCACACGGAAGTGAAAAAAACAGGTTGCCAGTCAATGACGCACTATAATATAATGTAAACGTTTCGAATTAATCAGAAAGGTGGAAAGATAAATGAAAAGATGCCTGTCATTGCTGCTGGTGATTATGCTGCTTTCCATGAGCGTGGCTTTGGGTGAAAGTACAAAAAAGGAAAGAATTGATTCTCTGGGAATGGCGGTTGAAACCAGCTTCGATTATTATGGAGAAATGGGATTTGCCGATTCCAGTATCCTTGATGTAGTGTATCATGAACCTTTTATCTCTGTGCTGGTTTTGCAGTATTACCCGATTCCGTATGGAAAGCTGATAGAAATGGCCTATTCGGATGAGTATACCGAAGAGGAGATCACAGATATCCTCAGTGGTGAGGTGATTCCTGCAATACTGATTGTTACCGATGCCGATATCGATGAAGCTGTTTCGAAAGTGGTCAACAGAGAATACCTTACCCCCAAAGAACCCACGGAGCTGAATAAGATAGATCAGTATTCTTATTGGTATGTTCCTTTTGAGCATAACGGATTCTTTGAATCTCTGGATTCCTCGAAGGAGGAAGATCTGAAAGAGATCGAAAAGTATGACGCCGATATCGAAAAGATCTGTGAGGAGTTCATAAGCGATATCCTGAATTCCGAATTCTATACGCCGGTTGATCCGGAAGCAGGTTATGTTGGTCAGAAAATCAGTTTTGAGAGTGTCGATCTTGACGGCAACCCCGTGTCGACCGCTGATCTTTTTTCTGCCAATCAGATTACAATGGTCAATATGTGGGGAACCTGGTGCCCGAACTGCTTGGGTGAGATGGATGAACTGGCTGAGATTCACAAGCGCCTGCAGGAAAAAGGCTGCGGCATCGTTGGCATTGAATTTGAATATGACTTCGATAAGGAAACGATTGAGTACGCCAAAGAAGTACTTGCTTCCAGTGGAATTACTTATCCAAACATCCGCAAACCTGAGGAGGGAGCCGATGCTGTTATGGATACGATCTTTGATTATCCGACGACGTTCATGGTTGACAGCGAAGGAAAGATTCTTACATTCCCGCTCGTTGGCATGAAACTGGATCTGTATGAGGAGACCGTTGACAAGCTCCTCGGGAGATAGACTGTTGATGCGAATGAACAGAGCTGAGTGCATTCCAGGCTGGAGTACATGCAGACGTTGCCGGCTTCGTCTTCCATGGCGACAAAGCAAAAGCCGCAGCCGGGCGCTGATTTAAATCCGCATTTCGGACAGGACCGTCCGCAAAAGACCTGTCTGACCGTACGGGAGTGTGGTTCGCTGCACTCCTTTTTTTGTGAATCGTGAAGACCGGCTCAGGCCTGATTTGAAACACAGACGCTCCCGGAATGCGCAGACCTGAGCCGGGGGAGTCTGTCGGGATTCTCCCATGCATTTCGCCCGGGAAACAGGTCTTTTCGGGTGACGGCATCTGCAGTCGGGCAGAACATGGAGGTGGGGAAACCGTACCGGAATGGAATGGCGGCCGGCTTCATTTACACGTTGAGCCTTGACTTTCAACCCGTATCATACTAAACTGCGCAGTATCCGGATTTGTGCCGGCTCAACAGATGCCATTACATCCATTCCAGGCCTTCAATGAATGACGGGAAAGAGGCCTGGGATTTCTGAAATCGGCAGAACTTTGTGCGGATACTCCCCAATACAGACAATACTCAATCGAAAGAAGGTGTCTCATGGACCGTTCATCCAGAGAATGGCTGATCCGTGTCATCATTCTGATGGTCGGCCTGACCATTGCCCATCTGGGCGTTACACTGTTTCTCCTCGCCGAACTCGGCTCGGATCCGTTCAATGTGCTGATTCAGGGACTCTATCGGACCTTTTCGGGGTTCTCCTTTCTGACACACGGCCGTGTACACATTGCCGTCAGTCTGCTGATTATCCTTGTCCTGCTCATCGTCGACCGGCATTACATCAAAATCGGCACGGTTCTGTGCATGATCTGCGGCGGACCCATCATTGACTTTTTTACCCTGTATCTCACGCCGATTGCCATTCAGAACTGGCCGTTTCCGGGCCGGCTTGCAGTTCTTGCACTTGGCTGCGTCATTCTCGCCTATGGAATGACGATCGTCATCAAATCAGATGCCGGAACCGGACCAAACGACCTGGTTGCCATCGTCATCAGTGACAAGACACGCAAACCATTCAGCATTATCCGTATTGCCGTGGATCTCTGCTTTGTGCTCGCCGGCTGGCTGCTTGGCGGCATCTTCGGTATCGGCACCATCGTATGTGCCGGACTGGTCGGACCCGTTGCCGGTGTCTTTCTGCCGGTCAATGAACGCATCATCAACAGCATTATTGAACGCATCCAAAGATAAGCGGGAAGCATCCATTCGGCCTTTCCGGCACGTCTCAGATTCTCTCTGACCAGGGAATCTGTATTTCTTCTGCCATATGCTTCTTTTCCGAGCTCCGGGGTTTTCGCCTCGGGGCATTTTTTTCGCCTGTGCTTTTCACATGTCAGGAAGGTCTGGGGAATGGAATGATACAAGTGCCGGAATACACCGCATTTCCTGCAGGAGGGCAGTCCCTGGACACAGAGCATCCGGAGTATTGTTCCAAAGGGCTATGCTGCCGACGGGCAGAGTGAATGGGTATGAAAAGGCCCGCAGAGACTGGAAATTCAGGCTCTGCGGGCTTTTTCTGCGAGGGTGGATGTTCAGTTGGCAGGGGACGTAACGGCTGAATAAGGCCGGTTGATGAAGTGAGGCGCGGTGTCGATGAACAGATAACCGTCGTGAGCGCTGGCTTCCGCGGTAAGGACGTCGATGGCACCTAAATTATCGACCTGATCGGTTTTTCTCTGACGTTCTGTGCTCGTCCAGGCGACGAAGGGATTTGACATTCCGTTGTCGGGTTTGTCTGTCGTGGCCACAAATTCGCTGAGACCGACGCGCACGATCTGATCCTTCCAGTCGTCCTTCCACTTGCCGTTCACGTAGATGGCTTCACCGTCTTTCGTCACAATCGTGTTCACCGTCTGATCTGTATAATAGCAGTCGATGCCTGACAGATAGCTGAGCAGGGTCTGACCCTCTTCGGTCAGCGAGTATTCAAGTGCAGTGAGCAGTTCTTCATAAGTCAGGTCGAAACAATAGATTGCGTTGCTGAAGGGAAACATGGTATACATGTCAGAGCGGGTAATCATTCTCTTATCCTCGCCTTCCTTGAGAACAAGATCCGTTCGTATTCCATATTTATTGACAAAGCCGACATCTGCTCCGACGATTCTGGCGACAATGGAAGAGCACCAGTTGCCGCAGGTTGTGGCATGGTCTCCGCTGTCCGGAAGATAGGTATTCCGGAGC
>CACXHF010000229.1 GCA_902767305.1 uncultured Eubacteriales bacterium | reverse complement strand
CGCGGCGGGTTTGTCTTCCTGCAGAATTACAGCGGGGAACCGCAGGTGGTTGACGTGCACGGGCCGATGACGGACCTGATCGGGCAGAGAACAGTGGAGGGCAGATGCACGCTGCCGACTAACGGAATCATGATTCTGAAAACGGAAAGGTGAAATAATGCGTTTTACTCAGACAGGAAATGCACTGATTTGCAGACGGCAGGGGGAAACCCTGCGGATCGAACCGTGGGGCCGGGATGCACTCCGTATCCGGGCAACCATGTATCCGGAGTTTACCGGGGAAAACTGGGCACTGAGCGAGATCCCGGAACAGTTTCCGGCGGAGATTGTTTTCGGAGAGGAAAGCCTGAGAGAGGGAGACGGGACCTGGAAGAATTACCCGACGGCCTCTATTGCCAACGGACGCATCCGGGCGGTGGTCAACCACGGCGGAGTGATTACCCTGTACAGGGACGGACGGAGGATCCTGCGGGAGTATTTCCGGAACTACAGCGGAAGCATTACCCGGGAAAGCCACTGTCTGAAAGTGGTGAACAGGGAATGGACACCCTATATCGGCGGCGATTACCGTCTGACCGTCCGTTTCGAGCCCAATGACGGGGAAAAACTGTATGGAATGGGACAGTATCAGCAGCCGTATATGGATCTGAAAGGCTGCACGCTGGAACTGGCCCAGAAAAACAGTCAGACGACCGTTCCGTTTCTGGTTTCAAGCTTCGGATACGGCATGCTCTGGAACAATCCGGCAGTAGGAGAGGTGTCCTTTTCCAGAAATCTGACAAAATGGACGGCTCAGTGCTGCAGGGATATGGACTACTGGGTAACGGCTGCAGATGACCCGAAAGGTCTCCTGCGCAATTACACGGAGGTGAGTGGCCGGGCGCCGATGATGCCGGAGGAGATGATGGGCTTCTGGCAGTGCAAGCTGCGCTACCGGACACAGGAGGAAGTGCTGCGCGTGGCAAGGCAGTATCACGAGATGGGAATCCGGCTGGATGTCATCATCATCGATTTCTTCCACTGGACCGTGCAGGGAGACTGGAAGTTCGATGCCGCTTACTGGCCGGATCCTGCGGCAATGGTGCAGGAGCTGCACCGGATGGGCATCCGTGTCATGGTCTCCATCTGGCCCTCTGTCGACCGCCGGAGCGAAAACTTTGAGGAGATGGTGGACCGCGGCCTGCTGATGCGGACGGAACGGGGAGCCATGCAGACGTATGATTATCAGGGGGACTGCGTGGAAATCGATCCGTTTAATCCTGAAACCCGGGCGTATGTCTGGGAAAAGTGCCGTGAGCACTATTATGATCTGGGCATTGACGGGTTCTGGCTGGACAATTCCGAACCGGACCTGACCAAATACGACTTTGACAATTTCCGGTATTATGCGGGTCCTGCCATGCGCTGTTCCAATATCTATCCGCAGATGTACAGCCGCACCTTTGATGATCCCATGCGGGCTCTGGGCGTCCAGCCCGTCAATCTGCTGCGCTCCGGATGGGCAGGCAGTCAGAAATACGGAAACGTGCTGTGGAGCGGAGATGTGCCCTCGACCTGGGAGTCGATGCGGGATCAGCTTCAGGCAGGGCTCAACATCGGCCTGGCGGGCATTCCCTGGTGGAATACCGATATCGGCGGATTCATGGAAGGAAATGTCTTTGACCCGGATTTCCGGGAACTGCTGGTCCGCTGGTATGAATGGTCGGTCTTCCAGCCGGTCATGCGCCTGCATGGCGACAGGGAGCCCTTTACCATTCCGGCACTGGATGAACGCGACTTTGGCGGCGGATACCTGCATACCGGACAGGACAACGAGATGTGGTCCTACGGAGAGGACATCTTTGCCATCATGCGGGCCAATTATGAGCTGCGGAAGCAGATGAAGCCGTATATCCGGCAGATCTATGCAGAGGCACATGAGAACGGATCCCCGCTGATGCGAGCCATGTTCTATGAGTTCCCGGAGGATCCGGTCTGCTGGGATCTCGCGGACCAGTACATGTTCGGGCCGGACTACCTGGTAGCGCCGGTGATGAGCATGGGCGCCAGAAAGAGGACGGTCTATCTGCCGGCCGGGCAGTGGATGGATATCCGGACAGGGGAGACCATCCCGGGATCCGGGTTCATCGAGGCGGATGCACCGCTTGAGAGCATTCCGGTTTTTGAACGGGTCCGGGACTGAAAGCGGAGGCAAACAGATCCGGTCTGCTATTATCCGGAAATGGGCGGGCAATTGAAAAGAAAAACTGGACAAAGACGTCAAAATCCAAATTTAAAAATTGACAAAGCAGACACCTGTGTATATAATAAATTCAGTTCGTTATCAGCAGCTGAGAAAGCTGTTGAAATAAATTAGAAGAGGTGTTTTCCTATGAAAAAGCTTCTCGTGTTCGCTCTTGTCGCAGTGATGGCACTGGGCATGGCAGTCTCTGCATCCGCACAGACTTACAAAGTGGGCGTCTCCATTTATCAGTTCACTGATAACTTCATGACGCTCTACCGCAACGAGATCGAGAACTACTTCAAGTCTCTCGAGACCGACGATGTGAAGTATGAGATCACTATGGCTGACGGCAAGAACGATATGGCCGAGCAGACCAACCAGATCCAGAACTTCATCACCCAGGGCATGGATGTCATCATCCTGAACCTCG
>CACXHF010000228.1 GCA_902767305.1 uncultured Eubacteriales bacterium | reverse complement strand
CCTTTCAGCGCCGATGGTACTTGGCTGGAGACGGCCCGGGAGAGTAGGACGCTGCCGGATTCCACAAGAGAGAGCCTTGCTTTTGCAGGGCTCTTTTTTTTGTCTGCCAGATAATCATGGCTGTCAGCAGGAGTTATTGTGAGACAAAGAGCCCACAATAACAGAGTTCATCGTATCATCAGGTTAGCTGAGGGTCTGCATATACACAATACATGTCAGTACAGACTCAGTTTGAGACGGATTTTCATTGATTGGCGCAGAATTCATGAAACAAACATAAATCAACAGACTCACACAATAAAGTCACCTCCAAATGGGTAAAATAACTGTGCCTTTGTTCCATTACCATTGTAGAAGCTCTCCGAAAGACTGTGTACGAAAAGGGAATTAATCTGTCAAAACCAGCTTTGCTGAGCAGCTGGCTCTTGTCTGTAACGGCTGGATTTATCTGTCAGATAAAGGATCTTCTGTAGCTTAGGTCGATAATAATAAGCAATTCCAGTCTTATGGTGGGACCAGCTGAAGTACTGGAATAGCAAGTATTGTATGAGTCCAGATAGTGATACCTTGGGCTCTGCCCAAACCCGCAAGGGGGATTATCCCCCTTGGTCCTTTCCCCCTCACCAGGGAGGCAGACCGGAATGAAAAAAGGCCTCTCCGAGCCACACCCTTTGTATAGGGATACAGTTCGGAGAGGCTACGTCACCCTACTTTCGCATGATTCCAGAAAATGTTATACAAGCGCTTCAATATCAGCAACAGAGAGGCCTGTTATTTCCGAAATATCTTTACTAGGATAACCTTTTGCTCTCATACGCCTCGCGTTCTCCTTTGTCGATTCGAGGATGCCTTCTCTCCTGCCTTCAATATGATTCAGAGAGTCGCGAATATGGCAAGGGACGCCATTCGGCCGGATGTAACGATGTTCATCCACTGCGATTCTCTGGATGTGAAGGGGAAAGAAGATCGTCAAAACCATACACCGCGGGGTAGGAAGACCCTATTAAGCGACAGATAAAGGGCCGCGCCCCGCCGGTGTATTTGTTTGTCAGGAAACCACTGCCGCACCTGCTGCCGAAGCCGGCATCCGTCAAATGATCAGGAAGACGGATGGGGACACTTAGGATGATGTACGGCCGCTCCGACAGGAGTTGACTTTTTCCTATACCGAAGCGGTTTTTTGCAGGAAGCAATCTCATGCTGGCGTTTCCGCAAATGCAGGCGTTGGGAATCAAATCGCCGGATGGGATCTTCACAAATCTCGGTTTGCTCCTGTCTGATCAATGTCTGCAGATCATCAAAGCCGCAGCGTTTTCGGGAACGGATCAGGAAGCGTTTCAGGACTGAAGGGAGTTAACGGGCCAGTCCTGAAGCAGGTTGATGATGCATATGCTTTCCTGGACAAGCACAGCGAAACGTCCGCTGCTTCTGAAGGAGTTCACCGCATTGATCACAGGGCATGTCCTACTGCAGTACTCCGCGAAGCACTGCTGAACGCGATTGTCCACAGGGACTATGCCTATTCAGCCTGTACATTAATCAGCGTCTATGGAAAGCATAAGATCTGCACTTATGCTCCGGCTTTCTTCCTGCGAGAGACTGCCGGGAATGGTGAGGAGCATTTCACCGTCAGCTGTGAAGGAGTCAATATTCTCCTTTATAAGCCTGACGGATATTCCCATCTTCTTCAAGTGCCTGACCGTTTTCAGAAGGTCAACGATGTTGCAGGCAAACCGGCTGATGTTTTTCGGCAGGACAATGTTGACTGACGATTATGTAAAGCCAGGGAAATTCAAAAATCTCATGCAGAAGTCAGATAAAGAACAGAGCCGCTTCCCTGATTAACAGACGGAAGCGGCTCTGTTCATTTTCTGACATGTTGGGGTTTTGCGGAATTGACTAAATCGTCAATGCCCGTCAGGCCATGGTTTCATACAGGCTTCCGGGCGAATACGGTAATCTTTTGAATCATGTCGGACCGGTGCTTACAAAGCGGCAAAAGACGAACCGCAGGAGAATACGGGCATTCGTGTTCTCGGACTGTTCATCCGCGGTCGTAAAGACGGCACCTGAAAAGTTACGCAGGGATGGATTCCGCTGTATCCTTAAAGGACACTTTCATGCGGTGCTTCTTTGATCCCGTGTTTTTCAGCATATCCTGTGAGGAACAGGGTCAGAGCGCCGTCACCAGTCACGTTGCAGGCGGTACCGAAGCTGTCCTGCAGGGCGAAAATCGCCAGCATCAGCGCGGTTCCGTCGCTGTCAAAGCCCAGCACACCGGTAATCAGTCCAAGGGAGGCCATCACGGTACCGCCCGGTACACCGGGAGCGCCGATGGCAAAGACGCCCAGAAGCAGGCAGAAGAGGATCATGCTGCCCAGCGAAGGAATCTTCCCATAAAGGACCTTGGAGATGGTCATCACGAAAAAGACTTCCGTCAGGACCGAACCGCAGAGATGGATATTGGCAAAAAGCGGAATGCCGAAGTCAACCAGATCCTGCCGCAGATTCTTGCTCTTTCTTGCACAGTTGAGCGCAACGCCCAGGGTGGCGGCGGAGGACATTGTGCCGACAGCCGTCAGGTAAGCCGGACCGTAGTGGCTGATCACTTCGCGCCCGGAGCGGCCGGAGTAGATGGAAGCACTGCCGTAGAGCACTGCAAGCCAGATAAAGTGGCCGACGATGACGACCAGAATCACGACCAGGAAGATCGGGAACTGATGCGTGATGCTGCCCTCCCAGGAGAGGCCGCAGAAGGTTGCTGCAATAAAGAACGGGAGGACCGGAATAATAACCCGCTTGACGATCTCCAGCACAATGTTCTGAAACTCCTGCAGCAGATTGAAAGTCACGCTTGAGTGCGTCCATATGACAGCCAGCCCCAGCAGCATGGAAAAGACCAGTGCAGACATAACGGGCATGATCTGGGGGATATCCAGCTGGAAGGCGACGGCAGGCAGATCACGCAGCCCTTCGGGATCGGTGATAATATTCAGATGCGGAATGATGGCATTGCCGGCGCACATGGACATGAGGGCTGCGAGAACGCTGGAGGCATAGGCCAGCGTGACTGCCACAGACAGCATGCGTGTGGCTCCGCCGCCGAGCTTGGTGATCGAGGGAGCGATGAAGCCGATGATAATGAGCGGCACGCAGAACATGATGATCTGTCCCATGATGTATTTGGCTGTAACCACAACCACCATCGCTTCGCGCGGCAGGACAAGACCGGCAAGGATGCCGATGATAATAGCCAGCAGAAGCCGGGCCGGAAGACTCTTCAAAAATTTCATAGTATTGATCCTTTCGATTTTGTACTCACATTGTTGGATGCGGAATTCTGACTTTACAGTCTGCCGTTTTTATTCTGTCATCATGCGTATGATTTCCTGATCTGTTTCGCGCATGCCTTCGCGGCCGAGCCGGCCGAAGTTTGAGATGGAGTTCTCCACTCCCTTGACCACGAGACCGTCTCCGCCGTAAAACTGCTGGCCGTTTTTGAACATCTCATATCCGAAGATGCCGGTCTCTACGGCAGTTGCAATCTTTGCGGCACAGGAGGATTTTGCTCCGTCACACACAATGCCGGAGGTGATGGCCAGGCAGTTGACAATGGTATGAGCAATCACGCGCTCATTCCCGCCGTGCAGGTATGCGATGCCTGCGCCGGCCCCCGCTCCGGCACTGACAGCGCCGCAGTAGGCCGATAGTCTGCCGATGCTCGCCTTGCAGTGAATGGTGATGAGATTGGAGATGAGCAGCGCCCGATAGAGCTTCTCCATATCCGCGTTCATTCCCCGGGCATAGACGATGACGGGCACAGATGCAGTAATCCCCTGATTTCCGCTGCCGGAACAGATGACGACCGGCATCTCCGAACCGTTCATCCGTGCATCAGATCCGGCAGCGGCATAGGCCTTGGCACGAGTGCGCAGGTTCTCCCCTGTGGTGAGCAGCACCTTTCCGATGTTGGCGCCGTATACGTGGCGCATTCCCTCCTCTGCAATGGAGGTGTTCAGTCTGATTTGCTGGTCGAGCACGTCGCGTACATCCTTCAGATCGCAGGTAGAGGCGAAATCATAAATGCGCTCAACGGTTAAAAGGGCATAGTCCGGTACATCTTCCTCTTTCGATGAGGGATTTGCACTCGATTCATGCAGAACCGTTCCGTCGCGCTCAATGAGTATGATATGGGTATGCTCGTTGGCAATGCGCACCTTTGCGTAGGAGTCGCCCTTGTATACCGTGACGATCATATCCAGAAGGTGCTCGGATTCCAGGGGGCTGACCTCGATGGGTGTATGTTCCAGATAGGCCCCCAGCGCCTCGATCGTCTCTTCCTTAACCTTTGAGATAACCTCCAGTTCAGCCGTTTCATCGCCTCCGAGCACGCCAATGGCTGCAGCTGCCGCGATGCCCCTTCTGCCGCCGGTGTGGGGGACTACTACGCTTTTGACGTTTTTGATGATGTTCCCGCTTGCCTCCACCTTGATTCTGTCCGGCATCGCACCGAGCACGGAGCGAGCCGTCGCCGCGCAGTAGGCCAGCGCGATCGGCTCTGTACAGCCCATGGCGCAGACCAGCTCACGTTTCAGAATCTCGACACAGGTCTGATAGACAAGATCGTTTCGTTCCATATAACCCCTCTCTCTTTCTTTTTTTTCAGCATCCGTTTTGCCGCCGTACAGGATGAACAGCGGCTTTCAACGAGCTGAAGTTCACAATGTGCAGCTGAATCCCTTTGTCAGATTCCCTCCAAATCCAGGAGTCAATATCGTATCCTGACCACATGTATGATAAAGGGACATGCCGCAGCAGCATTTTCGGACATTCTCCAGGGGATGTTGCTCAATCTCCCTGATCCGTGCCTGAATACACGTTTCCCTCTGCTGCAGATTCAGCATTAAAGGAACATGGTCGTGACGTTCCTCTGCCATCATTTGTATCAGTATAACATAACAGATTTTGAGTTTGAATATTTTTTGTCCATCGTATCTTACGATCTTACAACTTGTCACATATCCGCATATATCCTCACACCCTCCCGGCAGATTCAGCCGATTTGCGGATTTACGCAGATTGATTGAGTCTGCCGACGGATGTCTG
>CACXHF010000227.1 GCA_902767305.1 uncultured Eubacteriales bacterium | reverse complement strand
TGTGTCCCGCTGCTTCCGGCCGGCAGTGCACTGTTCCTCCGCAGATACCGCAAAAACCGTCGGCTGCCGCTCAATGCCGAAAGAGACAGGCTCCTTTCATTTACAAAACGAAAGGAGCCTGTCTCTTTGCGTCATCTGACCTGAAGCGCTTTCATACCTCCGTTAAGAAACCTTGCCAGCTTTGCCTGGATATCATACCATCGTTCGTCCTTCTTCCAGTTCAGGTTTCGGTTTACGGCAAAGGAGCCGTAAAGCATAAACCGGAAAAGAACGGCAGCATCCGCTTCATCGATTCCATAGTATTCAAACAGTGCCCGGACGACATGTTCCTTCTCATGCCGGCCGATGCGCTGGATAATATGTTCACTGATCATGGCGTCCATAAACAGATGATGATACCGCTCCGAGTCCGCAATGCGCTGGCAGGCCGGCATAATCATCTCGTTTTCCCTCAGTGCTTTCAGATCTCCCTCTGAGACGGCATTCAGCATATCCACAATTGTCCCGTTGATTTCATCGGAAAACAGCAGCGCATCATCAATCACCTGGTCCAGAACGTCGTCAATACTGTCAAAGTGCAGATAAAAGGTCGACCGGGAAATATCCGCACGCTGACACAGACACGTAACGTTGATCTTCTCATAGGAAAGTTCACGGGTCATTTCCAGCAGCGTCTCCTTGATAAGCGTCTGCGTATACAGTGTGCGCCGGTCCTTTTTTCGCTGCTTCCCCGTCTCCGGCATGCTCAATCCCTCCCTCATCCGTCTGACGATTTCAGAAAACTGTTCCTGTCTGCTTCGCGATTTGCCTGCAGTATACTGACTTCCCCCGCAGATGTCAATTCATTTCACGGCCCCCTGCAGAGGCCGTGCCGGAGACCTCAATCGGTCAGTTCCGGACACTGCGCCGCTTTTTCCCCCTGCCCGGTCCATGCGGCATGGCAGTTTCCCTGCCGGGAATTGATTCTGTACTATTCGGACTGAATCTGCTATGATACAGAAAAGCGCAGAATTCCCGGAAAATATGGAGGAAAAACGCATGAAGAAAGTCCAGTGGGGGGTTCTCGGTACTGCCGGAATTGCCCGTTCTCAGACCATTCCCGGCATGCAGATGGCTGAAAACTGTGCATTGCACGCCATAGCCGGACGCAGCCTCGAGAAAGCCAGAGAGTTTCAGACTGCCTTTGGTTTTGAAAAAGCATACGGAAACTATGAAGATCTGCTGGCTGATCCCGACATCGAAGCCGTCTACATTCCCCTTCCCAATCATCTGCACTGTGAATGGACCATCCGCGCACTGCAGGCAGGAAAGCATGTTCTGTGCGAAAAGCCGCTGGCTGTATCGGAGGCAGAGGCCGTACGGATGTTTGAGGCAGCAGAAAAAAACGGCGTCTGGCTCATGGAAGCATTCGCCTATCTCCACAGCCCTCTTCTTTCCGCAGTCAAAGCAGAACTGGATTCCGGCGCTGTCGGCAGCATCCGTTATCTGGACTCCGCTTTCATTACGGGCCGCCGCCCGGATACGGATATCCGGCTGCGAAGAGAAACCTGCGGCGGAGCGTTCTACGATCTCGGCTGCTACACGCTGAGTCTGGCGCTGTATCTGATCGGCCGTGAACCGGAGACCGTAAAAGCTGCCGCTTCATTCTCCGACAAGGGCATTGATCTGTTTACCTCGACCCTTCTCCTCTATGAGGACGGCACCGTTGCCAGTCTTGACAGCGGCATGGTTCTGCCCACCGGCCGCATCGACCGTTTCCGTGTACACGGAACCCGGGGCGAAATCGTTTCCCCGGCCCGTTTCAACGAATCCGGTATCCTTACCTATACCGTGATTACCGAAGGAAAGACCGAAACCCGGACGGTTTCCGTCCCGAACAATTACTCTCTGGAAGTGGAACAGCTGGGCAGATGCATCCGTGAGGGAGAGCGGCCTCACGTCACAAGGGATTTTTCCCTGAGGGTTTCCCGGATGACGGACCGTATTCTCGCAGCTGTTGGCTACTGATCAGGAGGTTTGCAGAAAAATGAAAGAGTTACTGGAACTGTACTGGACATTCGTCAAAATCGGATGTGTGACATTCGGCGGCGGCTATGCCATGCTGCCAATCCTCGAACGTGAACTGGCAGACAAGCGCCACTGGACAACCCTGGATGAACTCCAGGACTATTTTGCCATCGGCCAGTGCACCCCCGGCATCATTGCGCTGAATGTTTCCACCTTTATTGGTGAAAAGCGCCACGGCGTCAAAGGTGCGATTGCCGCAACGACCGGCTTTCTTTCCGGTCCCATTCTGATCATCCTGATCATTGCCCTGTTTCTCACCAATTTCGCACAGAATCCGTTGGTCCAGCATGCCTTTGCCGGAATCCGCGTCTGCGTCTGCGTCCTGATCCTGCAGGCGGTTCTGCGGCTGTGGAAAAAGTCCGTCGTGGACCCCTTTACGTTCGGACTGTATCTTGCCGTGTTCATCCTGCACGCCTTCTCCGGTCTCCTTCCCTTCCGCGCACCGGCCGCCCTGCTCGTCATTCTCTCCGGCATCGCCGGCATTGCCGCTGCTGCCGTGAAAAACCGGAACAGTGGAAAGGCAGGTAATTCCAGATGACTTTTCTCCAGCTTCTCTATGAGTTTTTCAAGACCGGCCTGTTCTCAGTAGGCGGCGGGCTGGCCACGCTTCCGTTCCTGTATGAAATGAGTACAAAGCATCCGGACTGGTTCACCTCTGCCGATATCGCAGATATGATTGCCATCTCCGAATCCACTCCGGGAGCCATCGGAATCAACATGTCCACCTATGCCGGATTCAAAACAGCCGGTATTCCCGGCGGCATTCTGGCCAGCCTCGCCCTCGCACTGCCCAGCGTCATCATCATCCTGATCATTGCCCGGTTTCTGGCAAAATTCCGGGACAGCAAACTGGTGAAAGGTGCATTTTACGGTCTGCGTCCCGCCTCCATTGCCATGATTTCCGCTGCAGGTCTGAACGTGGCCAAAATTGCCCTTGTCAATATGGATGCCCTCACCTCCGCTGCAGGTCTCGGAGAGTTCTTCATCTGGAAAGCCCTGATTCTGGCAGTCCTCATTTTTATCGGTCTGCGAAAGCTGAAATGGAGTCCCATCATCTTCATCGCACTGTCCGCCCTGGTCGGTATTCTGTTCAGATTCTGACAGCACCGGAACGGTCTGACAATGGAGGTTCCCATGAAAACACCTTTTGATCCGCTTGCACAGCGCTATCCCTCTCAGCGATTCCCCATCTATGCCCGCAACGGCATGGTCAACTGTTCAAGTCCCATGGCCTCCGCCGCCGGTCTTGAAATTCTCCGACGGGGCGGCAATGCCATGGATGCGGCCATCGCCGCCGCAGCCTCGCTGACGGTCGCCGAACCGACTGCCAACGGACTGGGCAGCGATGCCTTTGCGCTGATCTGGTGCGAAAAAGACCGGACGCTTTACGGTCTCAATGCCAGCGGCCCTGCGCCGCAGCTCATTTCCATCGATCAGGTTCTTGCCGGCGGAACCAATCAGGACCGCATGCCCCGACTGGGATGGACGCCGGTAACGGTTCCCGGCGCTGTCGCTGCCTGGACGGAAATCACCGGACGCTTTGGACGCAAGTCTCTCCGGGACAATCTGGCCCCGGCCATCGCCTATGCACGGGAGGGCTATCCCTGTGCGCCAAACCTGGCCGAATCATGGAGAGATGCCAGTATTCATTACAGGAAAGTGATGCTTGAGCCCTGCTTTGATGCCTGGTTCAAAACGTTCACTCCGGAGGGACATAGCCCTGAGGCAGGTGACCTGATTCACCTGCCGGACCATGCCGATACCCTTGAGGCCATCGCCGAATCGGACGGGTCCGCTTTCTACACCGGGGAAATTGCCCGCCGCATCGATGCAGAGAGCCGGAAATACGGCGGTTATCTGCGTTATGAGGATCTTGCAGCCTACCGTCCGGAGTGGGTCACACCGGTATCCGTGAATTACCGGGGCTATCAGGTCTGCGAAATTCCGCCGAACGGACAGGGCATTGCCGCCCTGATCGCGCTCAACATTCTGAAGGAATTCTCCTTCTCCGAGAAGGACTCTGCGGAGACCTGTCACCGGCAGATCGAGGCGATGAAGATCGCCTTTGCCGATACCTTCGCCTGCGTCACGGACCCGCGCTGCATGACAGCGGACTACCGGACGCTCCTGTCACCTGAATACGGGCAGCGGCGGGCATCTGAAATCGGTGACACAGCCCTCATCCGGACCACTTCCCTGCCGCCGCGCAGCGGTACCGTATACCTGTGTACTGCCGACGGGGAGGGAAATATGGTCTCCTATATCCAGTCCAATTATATGGGCTTCGGATCAGGCATCGTCGTGGACGGAACCGGCATTGCCCTGCAGAACCGCGGAGCCGATTTCTCGCTGAACCCACAGGATGCCAACTGTCTGGCCCCAGGCAAGCGTTCCTACCATACCATTATTCCCGGCTTCCTGATGAAGGACGGCGGGCCTGTCGGCCCCTTCGGCGTCATGGGCGGATACATGCAGCCCCAGGGACATCTGCAGGTGGTCATGAACTATGTGGACTTCCATCTGGATCCGCAGCAGGCGCTGGATGCGCCCCGCTGGCAGTGGATGCGGGACAATACCGTCACAGTGGAAAGCCGCTTCAGTCCCTCTCTGGCACAGGCTCTCCGGAGGAAAAACCATCAGATACGCACAGACCTTGACACCGGTTCTTTTGGCCGGGGACAGATGATCGTAAGACTTCCAAACGGTGTCCTGGTCGGCGGCACCGAGTCCCGTACAGACAGCAATATTGCCTGCTGGTAAACAGTAAACCAATAGGAGGTACCCAAAATGAATCCCAACCTGTTTAAGCGAAACGAACTTCTTGCACAGAAAGTCATCCACGGTCTCCAGTCCCGCAACATGTCCGGCTACTATGCATCCTCCAGAGAGGAAGCACTCCACAAGGCCCTCGAACTGATTCCGGAGGGCAGCACAGTGACCATGGGCGGTGCCATGAGCGCCCACGAAATCGGTCTGGTCGACGCCGTCCGCAGCGGTCCTTACAAATTTATCGACCGGGATGCCTGTGCCGACAAACGGGCGGCCATGCTGGCTGCCTATGATGCCGACGTCTTCCTCTCCAGTGTCAATGCCATGACCGAGGACGGCATTCTGATCAATATTGACGGAAACTCCAACCGGGTCTCCGCCATTGCCCAGGGACCAAAGAAGGTCCTCTTCATTGTCGGCATGAACAAGGTCTGTGACGATGTAGACGGGGCCATCAAGCGCGCCCGTTCCGTTGCCGCCCCCACCAATGCCCAGCGCTTCGGCCTCTCCACGCCCTGTGCCAAAACCGGCTCCTGCATGGACTGCAAGTCTCCGGACACCATCTGCTGCCAGTTTCTGATTACCCGCTTTTCCCGTCATGCCGGCCGGATTCACGTCATCCTGGTCAATGACAGTCTCGGCTTCTGATTTTCCTGCCCGCAGAAGGAAACAGCCCAAAGGAGGACAAGAATGAACGACTCTGAACTGCGCAGTCTGCTCTCCGACCTGAGTCTCGAGGAAAAAATCGGACAGCTGACCCAGCTGCCCGGCTATTTCCAGGATGCCGGAACGATTACCGGCCCTGCCGGCGACATGGGACTTACACAGGACGATCTGCGTCTGGCCGGCAGCTATCTCAGCATCATCGGCGCAGAAAAACTGAAAAAGATGCAGACGGAATTTATGGCACAGCATCCCCATCATATTCCGCTGCTCTTCATGGCAGACATCATCAACGGTTACCGGACCGTATTTCCCATCCCTCTCGCACAGGCCTGCACGTTCAATCCGGAGCTGATCGAGGAAAGCGCTGCCACAGCCGCCCGGGAAGCCGCCGCCTCCGGCATTCATGTGACCTTCTCCCCCATGGCGGATCTGGTCCGGGATGCCCGCTGGGGACGGGTCATGGAATCTGCCGGGGAAGATCCCTTCCTGAGCGGTCAGGTGGCCGCCGCCATGGTCCGGGGATATCAGGGCAGTGACCTTAACGAGCACGGACGGATTGCCTCCTGTCTCAAGCATTTTGCCGGATACGGTGCACCGGAGGGCGGCCGGGACTACAATACGGTCGAACTTTCCGAGCGTACGCTCCGGGAGGATTATCTGCCGGCTTATCAGGCGGCAGTCGATGCCGGCTGTGCGCTGGTCATGACCTCTTTCAACACCCTGAACCGCATCCCCTCGGCCGCCAATGAATGGCTGCTCCGGGAAGTGCTGCGCAGGGAAATGGGATTTGACGGAATGATCATCTCCGACTGGAACGCCCTCCAGGAACTGCTGGCACACGGCATTGCTCAGGATCAGCCCGAAGCCGCTTTTCTGGCTCTTCGTGCCGGTGTGGACATGGACATGGTCAGCCCTGTCTATGCACGGAATCTCAGAGAACTGGTGGAACAGGGCAAGGTCCCGATGCAGTGGATCGATGAAAGCGTCTGGCGTGTACTGACGCTTAAAAACCGGCTCGGCCTGTTTGAGCATCCGTTCAGAGATGCGGATGAGGCCGCAGAGAAAACCCTTCTCCTCGCGGAGGAAAACCGCCGGATGGCACGCCGGTGCGCCGAACAGTCCTTTGTCCTCCTTCGCAACGAAGAGAACCTGCTTCCCCTCAGCGGCGGGGAGGCCGTATTCATCGGGCCGTACGCGGATAATGCGCTGCTTAACGGCGCCTGGTCCATTTTTGCAGATGATCTGGATACCGTTTCCCTGAAAGCCGCCCTGCAGCGCCGTCCGCAGACCCGGAATGTCTCCGTCATCCGCGGCTGTACGCTCTCCGATCCGGAACATCCGGTCATCGGCTTTCAGCATCCCCTGCCGCCGGAAGATCTGGATGCAGAGGCGGCCCTGGCAGAGGCCGTTCAGGCCGCCAAAGCCGCGGAAAAGGTCGTCCTCTGCCTGGGCGAGCACCGTGAGTGTTCCGGTGAGGCTGCCAGCCGGGGAGATCTGTCCCTGCCCCGCTGCCAGCTCCGGCTTCTGGATGCCGTTGCCGCGGTCAATCCCCGCATCATCGTCGTCCTGTTTACCGGCCGTCCTCTGGATATCCGTCCTCTGAGCGAAAAAGCCGGATCCATTCTTCTGTGCTGGCTGCCGGGAACGGAGGGCGGGGAAGCGGTACTGAATACCCTGCTGGGAGAAAACAATCCCGGCGGAAAGCTCAGCATGTCCTTTCCCTACTGCACCGGACAGGCACCGGTTCATTACAATCATCTGAATACCGGAAGGCCCTGGAAACTGGGAATCCTGGACGGCCGCTTCGGCTCCAAATATCAGGATATTCCCAACGATCCTCTCTATCCGTTCGGATACGGCCTGAGCTATACCACCTTTGCCTGTTCTCCGGTGACGCTGAGCAGCAGCTGCATGACCCGTTCCTCCTCCATCCATGCTTCCGTATCAGTGACCAATACCGGCCGCCGGGCCGGAACGGAGACCCTCCAGCTGTACATCCGGGACCTGAGCGGCAGTGTTGCCAGGCCTGTCCGGGAACTGAAAGGCTTCCGGCGTATTTTCCTTGCCCCCGGCGAAAGCCGGACCGTCACCTTCACCATCACGGAGGAGATGCTGCGCTTCTATACCCTTTCCATGGACTATGCCAGTGAATGCGGTGATTTCGACGTCTTTATCGGCAGCGACAGCCGGACCGATAATGGTGCGCGCTTCACGCTGACCGAGTAATTCTCTCCCTGTCCGCGCAGGGACTTTCCAGAAAAGCCCCTGCCGGGAATCCGGGACCGGTTCAATCCCTGCCCGACTTCCGTCCGGCGCTTGTCAGCCGGCCTGTATCTGTCTATAATAATGCCCGGACAGTTTATGTGAGATCCGGCATTCTGATGCCGCTCCGATCTCCTGAACCGTCCGCCACATTTTCCATCATCTACTGCCCGGAGGTATTCAATATGATTGAAATGGACTGCAGCTGTGTTCAGGGTCATCACAGCATTCCAACCGAAGTAATCGAAATATCGGAAAATGCCCTGCAGAAAGTCGCCGGAATTCTGAAGGACTACCATCGGATTTTCCTGGTTGCCGATGAAAACACCTATGCCGTTGCCGGACGTCAGGTGGAAGCCCAGCTCAAAGAAGCCGGAATGCTCTCCCACTCCTTCGTCCTTCCTTCCCCGGCCCTGCCGAATGCGGAAAACATCGGAAAGGTTCTGATTGAGGCAGGAATCGATACCACCCCCTATGATATCAATGCCTTTTCCCTGAATCCGGACTACATTCTGGCCGTCGGTTCCGGTTCGGTAAACGACACCTGCCGCATGGTAAGCTACCGGCTCGGTATTCCTTACGGCATCGTCGGCACTGCCCCTTCCATGGACGGCTATGCCTCCGTCGTTGCCCCGCTGCTCAACGGAAACCGGAAAATCATCTACAACTGTACCATTGCCCGTCACATCATCATCGACATCGGGGTCAATGCCCAGGCTCCCTATCCGCTCCTGCTTGCCGGCATCGGCGACATGATTGCCAAGTATGTGGCCATTCTGGACTGGGAAATCAGCCGTGATCTG
>CACXHF010000226.1 GCA_902767305.1 uncultured Eubacteriales bacterium | reverse complement strand
TCCGGACATGTCCGGGATGGAAATATCATCGTTGATCCTCGATTAAATTCCGATCCCGAGGAACATCGGGAACTGGTAGTCCGCGTACATCAGATCGATGAATGCAGGGAAATCATTAAATTCCTGCTTTCAGGGGACAGTGTTCTTCTGAATCTCGAAAATGTGGATCCGAAGGATTGCGGGCGTATTGTAGATCTCCTGAGTGGAGCTGCTTTCGCACTCAGTGGAACCATGGTTAAGGTTGCACATCTGTCTTACCTGTTGGCACCGGTCAATGTGAAAGTGATCGAAATGGATGGAAATGGATATGGCATGAATAGCCGTTCGAGATATCAGTAAATATATCAGAGGTCACAGAAGATGGATGAGAAGTCGCTACTGGGATTTCTTCGATCTGCAGCCTCTGCATATGTTTCCAGGTTTACCCGTTTTCTGGATCCGGCGGAGGTTGGGGAACTGAAGCAGGCTGCAAGGGCGTATAAGCTTTCCGTGACTATTTGGGGTGGATATCCGGATGCTGAACGATGTCTTGCAGCGGTTGGAGGAGACAGTGCACCAAAACCGGAGGACTTTCCGCTTACCGTATTGGAAAGTACTTACAATTCCCGATTTGCCTCCATCACACATAGGGATGTTTTAGGTGCCTATATGGCTTTGGGCTTGACAAGAGATTGTATTGGGGATATTATAATCAAGAACGGAGTCATTTATCTGTTTACTGTAGATACTATGTCGGATTTCATTTCGGAATCACTGACGAGTGCAGGCAGGGTCTCTCTGTCTTTTCATAGAGTTCGCGATATGAGTCGGATTCCACCGCCGGAGGGAATCTATTTCAGAGGAACGGTTTCATCACTCAGATTGGATGCGGTACTTGCGGAAGGATTCCGGATATCCAGAACGGAGGCTGCTGAGCTGATTCGTGCAGGACGTGTAAAGCTCAATTATCTGCCGGTCTTACGAACGGATGCACCAGTTTCTGAAGGCGCAATGCTTTCGTTGTCAGGGCATGGGCGCGTTTCACTGCGCTCCATAGATGGTCTCACTAAAAAACAGAGAATCGGGATTACTTTTTTTCGATTTCAATAGAAATTGTACGGTACTGAAAGGAGTATTATTGTCATGGCACTTACGTTGGATACAATTGTAAGCAAAGAATTCGGAAATGCCGCTGCAGGTGGTTATGACCGGAATGAAGTGGATGATTTTCTTGATGAAATCCTCGAGGAAATGGAAAATCGCGAAAAGGAAACTGAATTACTCAAGAAACAGATTGCTGATCTGAAAGATGAGCTTGCCAAGGCACAGAGTCAGCTTGCTGAGGCACAGAGCACCAATGTGAATGCTCGTCAGGTTTATGAAGATCCTCATTCTAGTGAAAGCTTTGAGCTGGTTATGAACAAAGCCCGTTCGGTTTATGATGAGATTGTTTCTGAGGCAAAGAACAAAGCCGAGGGAATTATTGGTGATGCTAATGCTGAAGCTGCGAACATGCGGACGACTGCACAGAAACAGATTACCGATCTTTCTGACCGTCTTACTTCGCTCCGCCGTCAGGCGTCAGATTATTATGATCAGCTCTCCAAGGTTATTGAGAAGCAGACTGAATCCATGAGTGATCTCAAGCGTCTTCTGTAAATCCATCGGGAGGTTCACCTCCCGTTCTTTTTTTGTAATCAGGTGTTTATGAGGACAGTTGTTTATCTGATCATCTCTCTTTTTTTAGCCGGCGTGGATCAGGCTGTTAAATATGTTATAAGACGTCTTCCGGCCAGTTTTTTCCCGCACCAGGCAGGCCCGCTGTTCATCATTATGCGTGTGTTCAATCCGGGAATATCTTTTTCCATCGGAGAACGTTTTCCACTGGCGGTTACAGTTATAGTGACTGTCTTTACTGGCATATGTATTGCCCTTCTGTTTACCTTTGAACGGCGAAGCGAGAGGCTGATCTGGTCTATTGCGCTTGGCGGAATGATTGGAAATATGATTGACCGCTTGCAGGCCGGTGTAGTAACGGATTATCTGGTCATCCGGCCAGTTCCACTGTTTGTTTGTAATTTTGCAGATGGATGCATCTTTATTGGAGTTGTTGGTCTGATCTTCTGTTTGTTTTTTCGGAGGAACAATTGACGTATGGATTCCATGGTCAGTATAGTGATGGATCAAGTGGAGGAGCGGCTGGACAGTCTTATTGCGGGACATTCTGATCTGTCCAGAACCAGAGCACAGCAGCTGATCCGGGAGGGACAAGTTGTTCTGAACGGAATTACAGTTACAAAGCCTGCTTTGATGCTGAAAGCTGGGGATATGGTTGAGGTCCATATTCCTCAAATCAAGGATACAGGTATTTTGCCGGAGAATCTTCCGCTGCCTATCTTATATCAGGATGCGGATATCGCCGTGATTAATAAGCCTGCCGGCATGGTGGTTCATCCTTGTGAAGGCACACCGGATGGGACGGTGGTCAATGCGCTTCTGTATCATCTGGATGATCTCTCCGGAATCGGAGGTGAGTATCGTCCTGGAATTGTTCACCGTTTGGATAAAGATACTTCAGGCCTGATGATAATAGCAAAAAATGATCAGGCACATCTGGCACTCAGTGCACAGTTTAAAGAACGGACAACTGAAAAACATTATCGAGCGGTTGTCTACGGATGTCCTGCAGAAGAACAGGGGACGGTGGATATGCCAATTGGCCGCAGCAGGAATGATCGAAAGAAAATGGCAGTCATGCCTGATGGCAGGCCGGCAACTACGGAATGGCGGGTTCTGAAACCTCTTCGGCAGGCGGCGTTGCTGGATGTTCATATTCTGACAGGAAGAACACATCAGATTCGTGTTCATATGAAGGCGCAAGGACATCCGGTTTTGGGAGATGTTATTTATGCGCCAAATCTGAAAATGCCGGTCAGAATTCCGAGACTTATGCTGCATTCCTATTCCTTGCGAATTACACATCCTGTTACTGGGGAACAGATGCAGTTTACAGCTCCCCTGCCTGAATTGTTTGAACAAACGGTGGAAAAACTTGAAGTTGGCAGATGAATGTGTTTCTGCGGTAAAAATCCTGCAAAAATTTTTTCAGAATATCCGGCTGATGGAAGATGGATAGTTTTTTTGGTGCAGGTTTTGGAGAGAGCGGCATTTAGAGTTGAAAGAGTTATTAAATTCATGTATAATTCTTTTATTGTCTGAAACGGTAAAGAATGCCGATACAGACGTAATGAACGGAAGGAAGTTCCGCATGTACTTTCTGAGGGGGATTGAAGAGCATGTTTGATTCGGGAAACGGGACGCAGCATTTTAAGGCTATCAGTGAAAGTACACAGGACGCGCAGACCATTCTGCTCTGTGTATATCAGGCACTTTCGGACAAAGGGTACGACCCGATAACACAGATTGTGGGTTATCTGATCAGCGGGGACCCAACATATATTACCAGCTATCAGAATGCCCGCTCTTTGATTTGTCGGATTGATCGGGATGAACTGCTGGAGGAACTGGTTTCGTTCTATATTTCTAAGAATATCTGAGGATACAGACACAGTACATGGATAAGAAACGGATTATTTGTCTGGATGTAGGTGACCGACGCATCGGGATTGCAGTAAGTGATCCTCTTGGGCTGACGGCACAGCCGGTTGAAACATATACACGAGTTGGTTATGGACCGGATACGAAGAAAATTCTGGTTCTTGCGGATCAGTATGGTACAGATCAGGTTCTCTGCGGACTGCCAAGAAACATGGACGGCTCAGAAGGCTTTCAGGTGGATAAAGTTCGGGAATTTGCAGGCAAGCTGGAGGAAGCAGGTCTGACGGTATCGTTTTACGATGAACGGATGACAACCATTCAGGCTGAATCGATTCTCCTTGAAGGCGGGCTCCACCGGGGTGAACGAAAGAGAAAAGTGGACATGGTTGCCGCGGTAATGATTTTGCAGTCTTATCTGGATGCAGAAACCCGGAATCCTAAAGAGAGTCAGTTTTCTGAGAATACGGATACGGATGAAGTTGATGCTGATGAGAATATCTGGATGTTTGAGGATGAGAATGGTTCTCCGGTGCAGCTGCATCTGATATACGAGCTCAGTTACGAAGGAACCCGCTATCTACTGTTTAACGATGTTGATGATCCGAATCCGGATGCAGACTTTATCGTGATGGCGGAGAAAAGCGAGGAAGGTGAAGCTGTTTTTGAATCAGTTGATGATGAGAAACTGCTGGAACACATTTATGAGCAGTATGTTCGAAACAGCGATCAGTAAATTGAGGTGACAGTCAGAAATGGCCAGTTTTTTTCAGATGAATGAAAATGAGGAATATATCGATCTCAAAGATCTTCAGCTTGGACAGGGACAGCTTCTGCATCTTGCAACGCTGGAGTTTGATGAGAAAACGTATATGGCTTTGGGAACGGTAAGCCCGTTTGAAAACGGTGCACAGATCAGTGTTATGATGGTGAAAGAACAGTTGGACAGCGAGGGCAGAGGACACTACGAAATCGTCAGGAATCTGAAAGAAATTTCAGAGATTGTTCCGCGTCTTGTTGAAGCGTTCGCTCCGGATGCCGAGCTCCATCTTCCGGAGATTGATCCGGATGAGTTTGAAGATGAGGACAAGCTCACGCCGTTTGTTTTCGATTGCAGTGGCACAGACGAGTTTATTTCATAGTACTTTTGCTGAGAAAAATTAATAAAAATTGTTTAGTTTGCTGTTGACATCATCAGCATGGATGATGTATAATCATTCTCGCTGATTGAGCAACAGCCTATGGAGAGTTGGCTGAGTGGTCTAAGGCGCACGACTGGAAATCGTGTGTGCGTTGATAGCGCACCTAGGGTTCAAATCCCTAACTCT